>NZ_JBEXDT010000006.1:0-139365 GCF_040605905.1 Nonomuraea sp. NPDC005501
GCGCCGGTACGCCGGGGCGCCCTCGGCGGCGGCGTACAGCGTCGCGCCCAGCGACCACAGGTCGGACTCGGGCCGCGCGGGCTCGCCGTTGAGCCGCTCGGGCGGCATGTACGCGGGCGTGCCCACGAGCCCGCCGGTGGCGGTCAGCCCCGGCTCCGCCTCCAGCGTGGCGATGCCGAAGTCGGTCAGCACCACCCGGCCGTCGTCGGCGAGCAGCACGTTCTCCGGCTTGACGTCGCGGTGCAGGACGCCGGTCGCGTGGGCGGCGCGCAGCGCGCCGAGCACCCGCTCGCCGATGAGCGCCACCTGCTCGACCGGCAGCGGCCCCCGCTCGCCGATCGCCTGCGCCAGCGACCGGGACGGGACGAGCTGCATCACGATCCACGGCCGCCCGTCCTCCTCGACGACGTCGTGGATCACCACCACCGACGGGTGGTCGAGGCGCCCCGCCGCCCGCGCCTCCCGGATGGTGCGGCGGTTGAGGTCGGCCCGCTGGGCGTCGCCGACACCGGTGTAACGCACCTCCTTGACCGCCACCGTGCGGTCGAGGAGCCGGTCGTGGGCGCGCCAGACCACGCCCATGCCGCCCTCGCCGAGCGGCTCGATGAGGCGGTACCGCCCGCCGACCTCCCTGTCCACGCGACGCACCCTACTTGGCTGGCTTGAAGGTGGCGCAGAACCCCTCGAAGAAGTGGTAATCGGCCTTCCAGTGACTCTTCAGGGTGTGCCAGTAGATGGCGTAGGCGCGCCCGTTGTCGGTGACGAAGCCGCGGTTGCGGACCCGGGTCTTGCCCGTGTTGGTGTTCCAGGTGAAGTCCCAGTCGGCCGCGGCCTTCTGGAAGTCCACCTTCTTGATGTCGAGCTTCTTGTAGCCGCCGAAGTTGTTCTTGAGGACGGGCTCCTGCTTCTTCCAGTCCTTGTACGGGTCCGTGCCGGGCTTCTCCGCCTCCTCGATCATGAGGTACGCGTTGGAGGCGCCGCCCGGGCCCTTGAACTTGACCTGCCGGCCGCCGCGGTCCCACACGTCCCAGCCCTTGGGCAGCCCGACGGAGAAGCCCAGCTTCTTGTCCTTGTACATCTTCCAGCCCTCGGGCAGCGCGTCGGCCGGGTCGGACGCCTTGGGAGAGGGCGACGAGGTGGGTGTCGGCGAGGTCGTGGCGCTGGGTGTCTCGGACGGGGACGCCGACGGGGACCCGGAGGCCGGGGGCGCGGTGCTCGCCGGGGGCGTCGCCGGCGCGGAGCCCGTGCCGGGGTCGCCGCTCTTGGGGCCGGTGGCGGGTTCGCTCACCGAGGCGGTGGACCCGCCGTCCTCGGTGTCGTCGGGAACCGAGCTCAGGCCGAGGTAGCCGCCCACGCCCGCGACGAGGACGACGACGGCCGCGGCCGCGATGACGGGGCCGAGCCTGCGGCCGCCCTCCGCGCGCGACGACGAGATCGTGGGCTCCTCCGCCTGCTCCGGCTCGGAGCTCGCCGCGGTGATCCGCACACCCGTCTCCGGCAGGTCCGGCTCACGGCCTGGGCCGCCGGACCCCGCGCCACCCGAGCCGGACGCCCGATCACGGGGTGTGGGCGTGGGCGGCGCCGCGGCAGGACCCTCCGGCACGGCCAGGTTCGGGTCGGTCGGCATGTCGTCCTCGACCGGAGCCTGCGGCTGGACCGGGGGGACCTGGCGCGAGAAACGGCCAGCGGTGCGGCGCCGGGGCCGCGCGTCCGGATCGGCGTCGCGGCTGCCCGGCCCTGCCGGCGGCTGGACCGGCAGCTGCGCGGTCGCCGCGGGCATGCGCGCGGTCTGCGCCGGGGCGGGAGGCTGCTGCGGGACCGGGGGAGTGGAGACCTGGCGCAGCATCCGCGCCGTCTCCTCGTACGTGGGCCGCTGGACCGGCTCCTTGGCGAGCAGGCGGTCGATCACCTCGGCCAGCGGACCGGCGTGCGGAGCGGGGTCCGGCGGGTCGGTGAGGACGGCGTGCATGGTGGCCAGCGCCATGCCGCGCTCGTGCGGCGAGCGGCCCTCCACGGCCGTGTAGAGCGTCGCGCCGAGCGACCACAGGTCGGACTCGCGCCGCGCGGGCAGGCCCTTGAGCCGCTCGGGCGCGATGAACGCCGGAGTGCCGGCCAGGCCGGTCATCGTGAGCTGCGTCTCGGTCTCCAGCGTGGCGATGCCGAAGTCGGTCAGCACGACCCTGCCGTCGTCGGCGAGCAGCACGTTCTCCGGCTTGACGTCGCGGTGCAGCACGCCCGCCTCGTGGGCCCGGTGCAGCGCCTCCAGCACGGCCAGGCCGATCTCGGCG
Source organism: Nonomuraea sp. NPDC005501 (assembly GCF_040605905.1). Classification (NCBI taxonomy): domain Bacteria; kingdom Bacillati; phylum Actinomycetota; class Actinomycetes; order Streptosporangiales; family Streptosporangiaceae; genus Nonomuraea; species Nonomuraea sp. NPDC005501. Next base: position 2,289 of record NZ_JBEXDT010000006.1, read on the forward strand.
ACCCGCCGGGGCTTCAGCGGCCCGTCCTGCTTGATCACCGCGCCGAGCGAGCGCGACTCGACGAGCTGCATGACGATCCAGGGACGGTCGTCCTCCTCGATCACGTCGTGAACGACGATCACGTTGGGGTGCTCGAACCTGGCAGCCGCCCTGGCCTCACGCATTGTGCGCCGGTTGAGGAGCTGCACCTCGTCGCCCAGTGCGGCGGCGTAGCGGACCTCCTTGACGGCGACCTCCCGGTCCAGGAGCTCGTCATACGCCCGCCACACGATCCCCATGCCGCCCTTGCCGATGGGTTCCTGCAACTGGTACCGGCCGGCGATGCGGCGTCCATCCCGTTTACGATCCGACATCAACGGCCTCAAACCCTCCCTCTAGGCCAAGAAATACTCCCATAGCCAGGGATCAACGGCGACTCGCCTGAAGGACAGTCCGTCATGTGAGAACGGGAGTCCAGCAGGTGGAGAGCGGGTGTAGGGTTCCGGACATGACTTGTCGCCACGCGTTTACCGAGCCGGCTCCGGGAGAGCCGGTCGTGAGCTAGCGACCGCCTGGAGTCGGCACAGGCAGAGACGCCTCGTCTCTGCCTTTTTCGTTTCGCCGGCTCCGGCGAGCCGGCCCTGCATGAGGAGCCGAGATGTCATCGACCTTGGAGCACCGCGTGGTCGCGCTGGGCGGGACCCGCGTGGGCGCCGGGCCCGCCGTGGTGGTCGCCGGCCGGATCAGCCTACGTGCCCGTCCCGCCGTTTCCGGCGGCCCGGCGCCGTCCTTCCAGGAGGCGGTCGCGGCGGCCCGATGGCGGGGAGAACGGCAGGGTGACCAGTGGGGTGAACGGCCGGGGAGCCGTGGGGGAGAGGCGCCGCCGGGGCGGGAGGCCCGGGTTCCCCTGGTCGAGCCGGCGGACGCCGGCGACCTGCCCGCCATCGCGGAGCGCGCGGACGGCGTGGTGGTCGGCGCCTCCTGGACCCGCGACATCCCCCTCGTGCGCGCGGCGGCGGCCCTCGGCATGCCCGTCGTGGTGGAGCGGCGGCCCTCGGCGTCGCTGGAGGAGTGGCTCGCGCTGGCCGACTACTGCGCGCTGGAGGGCAGCGGCGAGGTGATCCTGTGCGAGGGGGGCCGGCTGGACCTGGGGCTGCTGCGGGCGGCCCGGGAGGCGTCGGGGCGCCCGGTGCTGGCGGACGTGACGGGCGCGCCCAGCCTGTCGGCGGCGGCGGTCGCGGCGGGGGCGGACGGGCTCGTCCTCGGCGGTCTCCCCGCGGCGCCGGACCCGTCCGCGCCGGGTGTCGTGGACGCGGAGGAGTTGCGGGCCGCGGGGGAGGCGGTGACGCTCGTGGGGGCGCTCCTGCGGCCCGAGGCGCCCGCCACGCTGCCGGAGTGCCGGGAGGCGATCGACCGGGTGGACGCGGCCCTGGCGACGCTCCTGGAGCGGCGTGCCGCGCTGGCCGGCGTCGTGCAGACGCTCAAGCCGGTCGGCGGCTTCGCGGGTCGCGACCCGGAGCGCGAGCGGTCGCTGGTCGCGCGGATGGCCCGCCGCGCCCCCGGACTGGGCGAGGAGCGGCTGGCGGCCGTCATGAACGCGGTCATCGAGGCGGGCCTCCACCTGGCCGAGGAGCGCCGCCGCCCGTGACGACCCGGCCCGCGACGAGGCCGGGCCGGTGCGGCCGGGTCAGGGGCGGGTGAGGACGAGGTTGTTCATCGGGCGGCCCGGGCCCGTGACGATCTGGCGGTCGACCAGCTCGGCGAGGCGCCGGTAGCCCTCGCCCGTCGGGTGGAAGCTGCGGCTGTCCACCCGCAGCTCCTTCACGTGCACGATGAGCCGGTTGAGGTACGGCCGGGCGGTGCCCGCCTCGTGGCCGTCGAACGCGTCGTAGGCGTCCACGAACTCCACGCTCCCCGGCCCGCCGAACGCGGCGACGGCCCGGTCGAGACCCAGCGCCGCCTCCCGCATGACGTCGTTCAGCCGGCGGGTGACGCCGTTGAGCCAGAGCTGGTCCTCGGGACCGAGGTTGTCCACCCGGTCGGCCGGGCGGGCCGGGAACGGCCTCGGGTAGCCGAGCACGACGATCCGGGCCCGCGGCGCTCTGACGCGCAGCTCCCGCAGCACCCCGAGCAGGCTCTCCCGCAGCCCGGCGACCCGCCGGGCCACCTCGCCGTCCTGGTCCACGCACGCCGACGACCAGGGCAGCTTGACGATGCACGCGGTCAGCACGCGGGCGAACCCGGCGTCGTTGCCGCCGATGGTGACCGTCACCAGGCTGGTCGAGGGGTCCACCCGGGCGACCTGGGGGCGCTGCCCGTACTGGCCGCGGAGGAGCTGGCCGGTGGTGGCGCCGCTGCACGCCCAGAACCCCGCGCCGCCGCCGAAGCGGTGGGCGCCCGCGACCAGCGGCACGTACGAGCCCTGCGCGCGGTGGCAGCGGGCCGCGCCCTCCCCGGCCGGCTCGCCGCCCGGGCCCCCGGCGTTCCCGCCGGGCTCGGCCGGGGCGTACACGCCCTCGCCGGAGGAGTACGAGTCGCCCAGGCCCGCGTAGGAGCCGCTCAGCGCGACCTGCACGGCCGTCAGCCGGGTCGCCCGCGGCAGGCTGCCCGCCGGTGGCGCCGTGGCGGGACAGCCCGCCTGGAGCGCCGCGCAGGCGAGCCGCTCGTACACCCCGAGCGACAGCCCCGCGACGGCCAGCAGCGCGCCGAGGACCGCGGCCGCGACCATGGAGGCGAGGGGAACGGCGGGGACGGTGCGGGCGATGCGGACGTTGCTGCGCCTCTCCAGCCCGGCCTCCCCGAACGCGACGACCCCACGCCGGTCCGGACGCATCGGTCGTAACACCCCGTTCCGCCGGCCCGCACGAGCAGCGTAACCCGCGCCGCGCGCCGCGGCACGCCCGCGAACGGAAGCCTGGCGCAGGGGTAGGCGGGCTGTCGGCGGGGAGTACTGAAGTCGGAGCGCGGAACATCTGACGGGAGGCGCCGCTCCATGCCGTCCAGCGACTCGTTCGTCCATCTGCACGTGCACACCGAGTACTCCATGCTCGACGGGGCCGCGCGGCTGAAGCAGATCTTCGAGCGGGTCGGCGAGCTGGGCATGCCCGCGATCGCGATCACCGACCACGGCAACATGCACGGCGCCCACGACTTCTACACGCAGGCGACCGCGGCGGGCGTCAAACCGGTCCTCGGCATCGAGGCATATGTGGCGCCGGAGCTGCGCCACGGCAAGGAGCCGGTCCTGTGGGGCGAGCCGTACCAGAGGAAGGACGACGTCTCCGCGGGCGGCCACTACACCCACATGACCATCTGGGCGCGCGACAGGACCGGCCTGCACAACCTCATGAAGCTCAGCTCGCGCGCCTACACCGAGGGCTTCGTCCGCAAGTGGCCGCGGATGGACGCGGAGCTCCTCGCCGAGCACGCCGGCGGTCTGATGGCCACCACCGGCTGCCCCGCCGGCGAGGTGCAGACCAGGCTCAGGCTGGGCCAGTACGACGAGGCGCTGAAGGCCGCCGCGAAGTACCAGGAGATCTTCGGCAAGGACGGCTTCTTCCTGGAGATCATGGACCACGGCCTCGACATCGAGCGCCGGGTCCGTGACGGGCTGACCCGCATCAGCCGCGACCTGGACATCCCGCCGCTGGTCACCAACGACTCCCACTACACCTACGCGTCCGAGGCCGCGTCCCACGACGCCCTCCTGTGCGTCCGGACGGGCAAGCGCCTGTCCGACCCCGACCGGTTCCGGTTCGACGGCAGCGGCTACTCCATCAGGTCCGCCGCCGAGATGCGCGCCGTCGACTCCTCCGAGCTGTGGGCCGAGGGCTGCCGCAACACGCTGCTGGTGGCCGAGAAGGTCGATCCGGCCGGGTTCTTCGCGGTCAAGAATTTGATGCCGGCCTTCCCCGTCCCCGACGGGATGACGGAGGAGGCGTATTTCCGGCAGGAGGTCCGCAAGGGCCTGGAGCGCCGCTTCCCCGGCGGCGTGGACGGGGAGCACCGCGCCCGGGCGGAGAAGGAACTCGGCGTCATCCTCCGGATGGGCTTCCCGAGCTACTTCCTCGTGGTCGCCGACGTCACCATGTGGGCCAAGGACAACGGCATCCGCGTCGGCCCCGGCCGGGGCTCGGCGGCCGGCTCCCTGGTGGCCTACGCGCTGGGCATCACCGACCTCGACCCCATCCCGCACGGCCTGATCTTCGAGCGCTTCCTCAACCCCGAGCGCGTCTCCATGCCCGACGTCGACGTCGACTTCGACGAGCGCCGGCGGGCCGACGTGATCCGGTACGTGACCGAGAAGTGGGGCGCCGGCAAGGTCGCCATGATCGTCACGTTCGGCACCATCAAGGCGAAGGCCGCCGTCAAGGACGCCGGTCGCGTCCTCGGCCACCCCTACGCGCTCGGCGACCGCGTGTCCAAGGCGTTCCCTCCGGCGGTGATGGGCAGGGACATCCCGCTGTCGGGCATCTTCGACAAGGACCACCCGCGGTACGCCGAGGCCGGCGAGCTGCGCAGGCTCTACGAGGAGGAGGCCGAGGTCAAGGCGACGATCGACCTCGGCAGGGGCCTGGAGGGCCTGATCCGGCAGACCGGCGTGCACGCCGCCGGCGTCATCATGTCGGCCGAGGCGCTGACCGACCACATTCCGATCATGCGCCGCGACTCCGACGGCGCGATCGTCACGCAGTTCGACCATCCGACCTGCGAGACGCTCGGCCTGCTGAAGATGGACTTCCTGGGCCTGCGCAACCTCACGGTGATCGACGACTGCCTCAAGGCCGTCCAGGCCACCACCGGGGAGCGGATCGAGCTGCTCGACCTGCCGCTCGACGACGTCAGGACGTACGAGCTGCTGGCGCGCGGCGACACGCTCGGCGTCTTCCAGCTCGACGGCGGCGGCATGCGCACGCTCATGCGGCTGATGCGCCCCGACGGCTTCGAGGACATCTCCGCCGCCCTCGCGCTCCACCGCCCCGGCCCGATGGGCGCCGGCTCGCACACCAACTACGCGCTGCGCAAGAACGGCGTGCAGGAGATCGTCCCGATCCACCCCGAGCTGGAGGAGCCGCTCAGGGACATCCTCGACACGACCTACGGCCTGATCGTCTATCAGGAGCAGGTCATGGCCATCGCGCAGAAGGTCGCCGGCTACTCGCCGGGCGGCGCCGACCTGCTGCGCCGCGCCATGGGCAAGAAGAAGAAGTCGGAGCTGGACCGGCAGTACGAGTCCTTCGAGAAGGGCATGCGGGACGACGGCTTCTCGGCCGCCGCCGTCAAGGCCCTGTGGGCCGTCCTGCTGCCGTTCTCCGACTACGCCTTCAACAAGGCGCACACCGCCGGCTACGGCCTCGTCGCCTACTGGACCGCCTACCTGAAGGCCAACCACCCGGCCGCGTACATGGCGGCGCTGCTGACCAGCGTCAAGGACGACAAGGACAAGTCGGCCCTCTACCTTCACGAGTGCCGCCGCATGGGCATCAAGGTGTTCCCGCCGGACGTCAACGACTCCGACTTCGACTTCACCCCGCGCGGCGCCGGCATCCGCTTCGGCCTGTCGGCGGTGCGCAACGTCGGCGGCGACGTCGTGGACGGCATCATCGCCGTGCGCGAGGAGAAGGGCCGCTTCGCCGACTTCAAGGACTTCCTGCGCGCGGTGCCCGCGATCGTCCGCAACAAGCGGGTGATCGAGTCGCTGATCAAGGCGGGCGCGTTCGACTCGTTCGGGCACGCGCGCAAGGGCCTGGTCATGGTGCACGAGCAGGCCGTCGACGCGATCGTCGGCATCAAGCGGAACGAGGCCGCCGGGCAGGATCCCCTGTTCGGCGCGGCCGGCGGCGAGGATCGGACGCTCGACGTGCGGATCCCGGTGGGCGAGTGGGACAAGAACACGCTCCTGCGGTTCGAGCGGGAGATGCTCGGCCTGTACGTGTCGGACCACCCGCTGTCCGGCGTGGAGCACGTCCTGGCCTCCGGCGCCGACTGCACGATCGCCGCCCTGCAGGACGAGAGCCGGTCCGACGGGCAGATCGTCACCGTGGGCGGCATCCTCAGCGGCCTCCAGCGGAAGCTCACCAAGAGGGGCGACACCTGGGTGCTGACCCGGCTGGAGGACCTCGGAGGCTCGATCGAGGTCATGATCTTCCCGTCGGCCTACCGGCTCTGCTCGACGATCCTGGCCGAGGACGCGATCGTCCTCGTCAAGGGCCGCATCGACCGGCGTGAGGACGTCGCCAAGCTCGTCGCCATGGAGGTGACGGCGCCCGACCTCACCCGGGAGGGCCCGCTGCTGGTCAGTCTGCCGCTCGACCGGTGCACGCCGCCGGTCGTGGCCCGGTTGAAGGAGATCCTCGCCACCCACCCCGGCACCTCCGAGGTGCGCCTCCAGGTGCGCGACGGTCCGAGGACGACGGTCATGCGGGTGGCGGACCGGCTGCGGGTGACGCGGTCACCGGCCCTGACGGGCGAGCTCAAGGAGCTGCTGGGGCCGGCCTGCCTCGGCGGCTGACCCCCGCGCCAGAGGCGGCGGGAGGGCAGGAGCTGACGGAACCGCGGCGGCGAGTCGGTGAGGCTCGCCGTGGTCCGCCGGTGGCGGGGTGGGGCAGGATCGGAGGGTGACCGAACTGCACTACCTCACCGCCGCCGAGATGGCCAGGCTGGTCCGCGCCCGGCAGGTGAGCGCCGTCGAGCTGCTCCAGGCGTGCCTCGACCGGATCGAGCAGGTCAACCCCCGGGTGAACGCCGTCGTCACCCTGGCCGCAGAGCAGGCCATGGACGCCGCCAAGGCGGCCGACGCGACCGAGCCGCGGGGTCCGCTGCACGGCGTCCCGGTGGCGCACAAGGACCTGGTCGACACGGCCGGCATCCGCACCACGTACGGCTCGCCCCACTACGCCGGCCACGTGCCCGGCGCCGACGACCTGATCGTGCGCCGGCTCCGGCACGCCGGCGCGATCACCGTGGGCAAGACCAACACCCCCGAGTTCGGCACCGGCTCCCACACGGTCAACGAGGTGTTCGGCGCCACCCGCAACCCGTACGACCTGTCCCGCTCGGCGGGCGGCAGCAGCGGTGGCGCGGCGGCGGCGCTGGCCGCCGGGATGGTGCCGCTCGCCGACGGCTCCGACATGGGCGGCTCCCTGCGCAACCCGGCCTCGTTCTGCAACGTCGTGGGGCTGCGGCCCACCCCCGGCCGGGTGCCCGAACCCTCCGACGTGGCGGCCTGGTACACGCTGGCGGTCCAGGGGCCGATGGCGCGCACGGTCGGCGACGTGACGCTGATGATGTCGGCCATCGCCGGGTTCGACCCGCGCTCGCCGTTCGCGATCATGGAGAGGTTCGCCCCGGACCCGGAGGAGGGCGTCGCCGGGCTGCGGGTGGCCTGGAGCCCCGACCTGGGCGGCCTGCCGGTGGACCCGGCGACGGCGGCGGTCACGGCGACCGCGCCCGCCGTGTTCGAGCGGCTGGGGGCGCGGGTGGAGCGGGTGGAGCTGGACCTGTCCGACGCCGAGGACGCCTTCCGCGTGTACCGGGCCTGGTACTACGCCCTGGCGTTCGGCGAGCTGACCGGACTCGGCCCGAACACGAGCTGGAACGTCGAGCGGGGACGGCAGGTCACCGGCGCCGACCTGGCCCGCGCCGAGCGGCTGCGCAGCGGTCTCTACCAGCGCATGGCCGGCTTCTTCGACACCTACGACGTGCTCATCGCGCCGGTCAGCCAGGTGCCGCCGTTCCCGGTCGAGGAGCCGTACGTCAGGCGGATCGACGGTGTGGAGATGCCCGACTACCTGGCCTGGATGCGCTCGGCGTACTGGATCAGCGTGCTGCACGCGCCGGCCGCGTCCGTCCCGGCCGGCTTCACCGAGGACGGGCTGCCGGTGGGCGTGCAGATCGTCGGGCGGCCGTTCGCCGACGCCCAGGTGCTGCGCGTGGCCGCCGCGTTCGAGCGGGCGACCGGGTACGGCCTGCGCCGCCCGCCCCTGTGAACGCCACCGGCGGCCGCCTCAGCCGCCGAGCCCGTACGGGGTGCGCAGGGGCGACTCGCGGTAGCCGTGCATGCCCTCCATCAGGCCGAAGATCGCCACCGCGCACAGCGGCCAGGCCACCAGCACGCCCCTGGCGGTCAGCCGGAGCGACCCCGCGACCACCTGCGCCCCCGGCACGGCGGCGGCCTCCACGGTCACCGCTCCGAGCGTGAAGGTCGAGCCCACCCACAACGTCACGAACGCCGCCAGCACCCCGCCGGCGCACAGCGCGAGCAGCACGGGAAGCTGGACGCGGCGGCTGAGGAACCAACCGGCCGCGCCGCAGAGCACTCCCAGCCCGCCCGTGACGACCGCGAACCAGCCGTCGGCGGCGATCAGCGCCTGCGTGGTCGGGTCGGCCAGGATCGGCCCCTGCCTCGTCACCTCGTACGGGGCGCGCGGGGAGAGCGCCGACCACAGCAGCCCGGCGAGTACGGCGAGCCCGGCGAGGGCGAGGACGGTGACCGCGAACGCCCGCACTTGCCTCGCCACGCGATTCCCCCTCAGCCGTGCTCGCGAAAGCCGTGCTCCCGAGATTCGGGCTCCCGAGATTCGGGCTCCCGAAAGTCGGGCTCCCGAAACTCGGGCTCCTGAACCGGATCACCGGAACAGGTTGATGGTATCTCCCGGTTAGGCTCACTTCGTGAATCATGACGAGGTCTGGCTGATCGATCCTTCCGGCCCGCTGCGCGGGGACGTGGAGGTGCGCGGCTCCAAGAACGCGGTCTCCAAGCACATGGTCGCCGCCATGCTGGGCGACGGCGAGAGCACGATCCAGAACGCCCCGGAGGTGGGCGAGGTCGGCATCACCGCGGCCATGCTGGAGTCCCTCGGCATCCATGTGGAGATCACCGAGAAGGAGATCCGCGTCGCGCCGGGCGCCGAGATCCGGCCGCGCGTGCCGGACGCGTTCACCGGGCTGAACCGCATCCCGATCCTCATGCTCGGCCCGTTGCTGCACCTGGCCGGTGAGGCGTTCGTGCCGCTGGTCGGCGGCGACCCCATCGGGCGGCGGCCGGTCAACTTCCACGTCGAGGCGCTGCGCGCGATGGGCGCCGAGGTCGAGGTGGGCGACGGCGGCATCTTCGCCAAGGCCAAGCGGCTGCGCGGCACCCGCCTGGAGCTGCCGTACCCGAGCGTGGGCGCCACCGAGACGATCCTCATGTCGGCCGTGCTGGCCGAGGGCAAGACCGTGGTGAAGAACGCCGCCATGGAGCCGGAGGTCGTGGAGCTGGCCCTGTTCCTGCAGCGGATGGGCGCCCGGATCGAGCTCTCGCCGGACCGCCGGATCGTCATCGAGGGCGTCGAGCGGCTGCGCGGCGCGTCGATCTGGCTGGCCGGCGACCGCATCGAGGCGTTCTCGTACCTGGCGGCGGGGCTGATCACCGGGGGAGAGGTGCGGGTGCACGGCTGCCCGCAGGACCGGCTGGTCACGGCGATCACCACGCTCGCCCGGATGGGCGCCCGCTTCGACATCAACGACGAGTACCTGTGCGCCACCGCGCCGCCCGAGGGGCTGCGCTCGGCGGCCGTGCAGACCGACACCCATCCGGGCTTCATGACCGACTGGCAGACGCCGCTCATGGTGCTGTTCACGCAGAGTCAGGGCATGTCGGTGCTGCACGAGACGGTCTTCGAGAACCGCCTGGTGTACGTGCCGGCCCTGCAGCGGATGGGCTGCGAGATCGAGGTGTTCGACCAGTGCCTCGGCGGCCCCGCCTGCCGCTACCACGACACCAACGCCCGGCACTCGGCGGTCGTGCGCGGCGTGTCCAAGCTCACGGGCGCCGACGTGACGCTGCCCGACATCCGGGCGGGCTTCTCCGCGGTGCTGGCCGCGGCCGTGGCCGACGGGACGTCCACGTTGCGCGGCGTGCATCACATCGTGCGCGGTTACCACAAGCCGTTCGAGCAGTTCGTGTCGCTGGGTCTGAACATCCGCCGCGAACAGTAAAGGTGTCGGCTCCCCGGGTTTGCCGAGGAGCCGGTCGCCGCAGATCGTGTGCGTGAGAGTGTTGCGATGCGTGAGCGCGCTGGGGCTCGTGGGAGCGCTCTGCGGGGTGCTGGCCGCCTCCCTGGTCGCCCCCGCCGTCAGCGGTGCGGGGCTCGCCGCCAAGAGCGTCGCGCACACGTTCGTGGACCTGCCGCCGGCGCCGCGCGAGGAGCCGCTGTCCCAGGTGACCCGGCTGCTGGACCGCAACGGCAAGCCGTTCGCGCAGTTCTACCAGGCCAACCGGCGGGCGGTGCCGCTCTCCCGGGTGGCCCCCGTGATGCGCCAGGCCATCGTCGCGATCGAGGACGCCCGCTTCTACGAGCACGGCGGCCTGGACGTGCGCGGCACGCTCCGGGCGCTGCTCACCAACACCCAGGCGGGCGGCATCCGGCAGGGCGGCTCCTCGCTCACCCAGCAGCTCGTGAAGAACATCCTGGTCGAGAGCGCCAGGACGGACGACGAGCGCGACCGGGCGCGGGCGCCCAACCTCAGCCGCAAGATCACCGAGCTGCGCCTGGCGCTGGCGATGGAGCAGAAGTACAGCAAGGACCAGATCCTGGAGAGGTACCTGAACATCGCCTACTTCGGCGCCGGCGCGCACGGCGTGGAGGCGGCGGCCAGGCGGTTCTTCTCCACCACGGCCGCGGACCTCACCCTGGCGCAGGCGGCCACGCTGGCCGGCGCGGTCCGCATGCCGTACTCCACCGACCCGTCGATCGGCGCGGCGCAGCGGGCGCGGCTGAAGGAGCGGCGCGACCTCGTGCTCGACCGGATGGCGGAGCTGCGCATGGTGGACGCGCGGGCGGCCGCCGCCGCCAAGGCGACCCCGCTCGACATCCAGCTGCGGCCCGAGCCCGGCGGCTGCGCGCAGAGCGCGTACCCGTTCTACTGCCTGTACGTTCAGCAGGAGATGCTCACCAACGTGGCGTTCGGCGCCACCGCGGCGGAGCGGCGCTCCCGGCTCGCCACCGGCGGGCTGGTGATCAGGACGGCGCTGGACCCGGTGGCGCAGCGGGCGGCCGAGCGGGCGATCCGCGCGCGGGTGAGCCCGAGGGACACCGAGGTGGCCGCCGAGGCCATGGTGGAGCCGGGCACGGGGCGGATCCGGGCGATGGCGGCCAGCAAGGACTTCGGCCGCAACCCCGGTGACCACAAGAACGGGTTGCGGACGACGTTCAACCTGGTGGCCGACATGGCGCACGGCGGGGGAATGGGGCTGCAGGCCGGCTCCACGTTCAAGGCGTTCACGCTGGCGACCGCGCTCCAGCAGGGATGGCGCTTCGACCAGGGCTACGAGACGCCGGGCGTGCTCGTGCCGTCGCAGGGCTACCGCGACTGCCGCGGCCGGCCCGTGAACGCGCCCGGCGTGCGGGTGCACAACGCCAGCGGGGAGGGCGAGGGCGGCCCGTACAGCCTGTCCACCGGCACGTGGAAGTCGGTCAACATCTTCTACATGATGCTGGAGCGCAAGGTCGGTCTGTGCAACGTGGTGCGGACCGCCAAGGCCCTCGGCATCACCCGGGCCGACGGCCGGCCGCTGCGCGAGGTGCCGACGTTCACGCTGGGCGTCAACGAGATGGACCCGGTGACGGTGGCGGCGGCGTTCGCGGCGTTCGCGGCGCGCGGCAGGTACTGCCGCCCGCAGGCCATCGTGGAGATCGCGGGCCGTGACGGGCGGAGCACCCGCGTGCGGCCCACCTGCGAGCAGGCGCTCGACCGCAAGGTGGCCGACGCCGTCAACCACGTGCTTCAGGGCGTGTTCGACAAGGGCACGATGACCGGGCAGGGCATCGGCCGCCCGGCCGCCGGCAAGACGGGCACGAACAACGGCTACACCTCGGCCTGGTTCGCCGGCTACACCCCGGACCTGGCGGCGGCGGTCAGCGTAGGGGACATCCGGGGTTCCTACCGGTTCCCGCTGCAGAATGTGGAGATCGGCGGCCAGTACTACGGGTCGGTCCAGGGGGCGTCGCTGCCGGGGCCGATCTGGGTGGACTCGATGGAGTCGGCCCTGCGCGACACCCCACCCGGCGACTTCCACGGTCCTGACATGTCACGCTTCGGCGGTGGTTTCACGCCGGGGCTGAAGGAGGCCGAGGAGGCGGAGAAGATGCGGGCCATGGTCCGCAGGCAGCGTCAATGGCTGCGGTGGGCGCGCCGCAACGGCCACCTGCTGTGGCCGCCCGGCACGAACGTGCTCGGCGAGCAGAGGCCGGACGGCCGCCCGCACCGGCCGGGCCGGTCGGGAAACGTCCCCGTGCGGCCGGGCCGGTCGGGAAACGTCCCCGTGCGGCCGGGCCGGTCGGGAACCGTCCCCGTGCGGCCGGGCGGGACGGGAAACGTCCCCGTGCGGCCGGGCGGGACCCGAAACGTCCCCGTGCGGCCGGGGCGGACGGGGACCGTGCCCGTCAGGCCGGGGGCCGCCGTTCCCGGGGCGCCGGTGCCCCCGCCCGCTCCCGGCTCCGGGGCGGGGACCGTACCGAGGTAGGAAAGTCAGCGCTTGGCGATCGGGGAGGTCACGGCGCGGGTGAGCGCGATGAGGTTGGCCGGGGCGGTCTCGATCTGCAGCCCCCGCCGGCCCGCCGAGAAGTAGATCGTCCCGAAGTCCAGCGCGGAGGAGTCCACCACCGTCGGCAGCTGCCTGCGCTGCCCGAGCGGGCTGATGCCGCCCACGACGTAGCCGGTCACCCGCTCCACCTTCGCCGCGTCGGCCATGGCGGCGCGCTTGCCGCCGAGGGCGGAGGCCAGGGCCTTGAGGTCGAGCCTGCCCGCGACCGGCACCACCGCCACCGCGAGGCCGCTCTCCACCTCGGCCACCAGCGTCTTGAAGATCCGCTCGTACGGCACGCCGAGCGCGTCGGCGGCCTCCTCGCCGTACGCCTGGGCGGCGGGGTCGTGGTCGTACGGATGGAGGTTGAACTCGGCCTTGGCCTTGGTCAGCGCCACCGTGGCCGGGGTTCCCCCCGGCGCCTTCGCCTTGCCCACGTCTGCCCCTTCCCGTGATCTACTTTGTAAAGGCGCTCAGCCGGCGCGGTGGAACCTGCGGTGCAGCTCGCGAACCTCCTCGTCGAGCCCCGGGACCGGCCCCTCGACCACGACCCGCGGCGCGACCTCGGACACCGGCAGGGGACGCACCGGCGGCTCCGGGACGCCCAGCTCGCTCAGCCAGCCCACGAGCTGCGCCGACGAGGCGACGTACACGATGCGGCCGAGCCCGACCCAGCCGTGCGCGGCGGCGCACATGGGGCAGTGCTCGCCGGAGGTGTAGACGGTCGCGGCGGCCCGCTCCTCCGGCGTCAGGTGGGCGGCCGACCAGCGCGCCAGCTCGAACTCCGGATGCCTCGTGTGGTCGCCCCCGGCCACCCGGTTGTGGTCCTCGGCGAGCACCTCGCCGTCGCCGGACACGAGCACGGAGCCGAACGGCTCGTCGCCCACGGCCAGGGCCTCGGCGGCCAGCTCCACACAGCGGCGCAGGTGCCGCAGCTCGTTCTCCATCACCATGAGAGCTCCATCACCATGACCGGCCTCTTGAATTCCCGGCCTCTCGAATTCGGGGGTCATGGTATCGGCCGGTCCGAGGCTTGACGTGATCTGGATGTCCGGATGGTGGACGGAAGAGGATCCACGGGTGGGACTCCGTAGACTGGGGTGCGTGATTTCCCGTATCGACTTGCGCGGTTCCCTGCCGGGAGACCTGCGCGACGTGCTGCCCCGCGCCGAGCTCGACGTCGAGGCCGCCCTGGACAAGGTGCGGCTCATCTGCGACGAGGTCCGCCATCGCGGGGCCGCGGCCGTGCGGGAGCTGACCGCCAGGTTCGACGGCGTGGAGATCGAGCACGCGCGGGTTCCGCGTGAGGCGCTGCGTGAGGCGCTCGCCGGGCTGCGGCCCGAGGTACGGGCGGCGCTGGAGGAGTCGATCCGCCGGACCCGGCTGGTCCACCGCGACCAGCGGCGCGCCGACGTGACGACGCAGGTGGTGCCGGGCGGCACGGTCACCGAGCGGTGGGTGCCGGTCGAGCGCGTGGGCCTGTACGTGCCGGGCGGCCGGGCGGTCTACCCGTCCAGCGTGGTGATGAACGTCGTGCCCGCGCAGGAGGCCGGGGTGCCGTCGCTGGCGGTGACGAGCCCGGCGCAGAAGGACTTCGGCGGGCTGCCGCACCCGACGATCCTGGCGGCGTGCGAGCTGCTGGGCGTGGACGAGGTGTACGCGGTGGGCGGCGCCCAGGCGGTGGCCATGTTCGCGTACGGCACGGAGGAGTGCCCGTCGGCCACCCTGGTGACCGGGCCGGGCAACATCTGGGTGGCGGCTGCCAAGCGGCTGCTCAAGGGCCGTATCGGCATCGACTCCGAGGCCGGGCCGACGGAGATCGCGATCCTGGCCGACGAGACGGCCGATCCGGTGCACGTGGCGGCCGACCTGATCAGCCAGGCCGAGCACGACGTGATCGCGGCCGCGGTGCTGGTGACCGACAGCGTGGAGCTGGCCGAGGCGGTGGAGAGGGAGCTGCCGGGCCAGGTGGAGGCGACCAAGCACTCCGAGCGGATCGCCGAGGCGCTGCGCGGCCGGCAGTCCGGGATCGTGCTGGTGGACGGCCTCGACGAGGGCGTGGAGGTGGTCAACGCCTACGCGGCCGAGCACCTGGAGATCCACACGGCCGACGCGGCGGCGGTGGCGGCGCGGATCCGCAACGCCGGCGCGATCTTCGTGGGCACGTACGCGCCGGTGTCGCTGGGCGACTACCTGGCGGGGTCCAACCACGTGCTGCCGACCGGCGGCTGCGCCTGTCACTCCAGCGGGCTGTCGGTGCAGACGTTCCTGCGCGGCATCCACGTGGTCGACTACACCCGCGAGGCGCTGGCCGGCGCGGCCGCGCACGTGTCGGTGCTGGCCGACGCCGAGGACCTGCCGGCGCACGGCGCGGCCGTGCGGGCGCGCTTCGATGGGGGGATCCCCTCATGACGCCGGACGACATGACGTTGAAGGACCTGCCGATCAGGGACGATCTCCGGGGCAGGACGCCGTACGGCGCGCCCCAGATCGACGTGCCGGTGCGGCTCAACACCAACGAGAATCCGTATCCGCCCTCTCCGGAGCTGGTCGAGGACCTGGCCGGGGAGGTGCGCGGAGGGGCGGGGGCGCTCAACCGCTACCCCGACCGTGACGCGCTGGAGCTGCGCGCCGACCTGGCGGGTTATCTGGGGCACGGGCTCGACGCGAGCCGGGTGTGGGCGGCCAACGGCTCCAACGAGGTGCTCCAGCAGATCCTGCAGGCGTTCGGCGGTTACGGCCGGACGGCGCTGGGGTTCGAGCCGTCGTACTCGATGCACCCGATCATCACGACGGGCACGAGCACGGAGTGGATCGGGGGCGTGCGGGAGGACGACTTCTCGCTCGACCCGGCCAAGGCGGCGGCCGCGGTGGAGGAGCACCGGCCGGACATCGTGTTCCTGACCTCGCCGAACAACCCGACCGGCACCGCCCTGCCGCTGGAGACGATCGCCAGGGTGCTGGAGGCGGCCCCGGGCATGGTGGTGGTGGACGAGGCGTACGCGGAGTTCGCGCGGGAGGGCACGCCGTCGGCGCTGAGCCTGCTGCCGTCGCACCCGCGGCTGATCGTGACCAGGACCATGTCGAAGGCGTTCGCGATGGCGGGCACCCGGCTCGGTTACCTGGCGGCCCACCCGGCGGTGGTGGAGGCGCTGCTGCTGGTGCGCCTGCCGTACCACCTGTCGACGCTGACGCAGGCGGCGGCGCGGGTGGCGCTGCGGCATCGCGCGGAGCTGCTGGGCACGGTGGACGCGCTGCGCCGCGAGCGTGACGCCACGGTGGAGTGGCTGCGCGGCAAGGGCTTGACGGTGGCCGACTCCGACGCCAACTTCGTGTTGTTCGGGAGATTTCCCAAGCGCCGCGCGGTCTGGGAGGGCCTGCTGGCGAGGGGCGTGCTCATCCGTGAGGTGGGGCCGCCCGAGTGGCTTCGCGTGTCGATCGGCACCGGCGAGGAGATGGCGGCGTTCCGTGCCGCTCTGGAGGGGGTTCTGTGAGTCGGGTCGGCCGCGTGGAGCGTGTGACGAAGGAGACGTCGGTCCTGGTCGAGGTGAGTCTCGACGGCACCGGGCGGGTGGACGTGGCGACCGGCGTGGGGTTCTTCGACCACATGCTGGCGCAGCTCGGCAAGCACGGGCTGTTCGACCTGACGGTCAAGACCGAGGGTGACCTGCACATCGACGCGCACCACACCATCGAGGACACGGCGCTGGCGCTGGGCGCGGCGTTCCGCGAGGCGCTGGGCGACAAGTCGGGCATCAGGCGGTTCGGTAGCGCGTCGTGCCCGCTGGACGAGTCGCTCGCCCAGGTGACGGTCGACCTGTCCGGCCGGCCGTACCTCGTGCACTCCGAGCCCGAGGGCATGGCGCCGATGATCGGCCCCGAGTACGACACGACGATGACCCGCCACATCCTGGAGTCCCTGGTCGCGCAGGCGGCGATCTGCCTGCACGTCCACGTCCCGTACGGGCGCAACGCCCATCACATCGTCGAGGCCCAGTTCAAGGCCCTGGCCAGGGCGCTGCGCGAGGCGTCCGAGCTGGACCCGCGCGCGACGGGGGTGCCGAGCACCAAGGGCGTCCTGTGAGTGAGAACACGCTGGCCATCGTGATGGTGTTCATCGGGCTGTTCCTGGTCGGCGGTGTGTTCTCGCTGTTCAGGCAGGGGCTCAAGGTGGGCGCGGCCGTCTGCGCGGTCGGTGCGGTGCTGGCGATCACGGCGGGGGTGATGTGGTGGTGAAGCGCGTGGTGGTGCTCGACTACGGGTCGGGCAATCTGCGCTCGGCCGAGCGGGCGCTGGCCCGGGTCGGCGCGGACGTGACCGTGACGTCCGACCTGGACGCGGCGATGGAGGCCGACGGCCTGGTCGTGCCCGGGGTCGGGGCGTTCGCGGCGTGCATGGCGGGGCTGCGGGGGGTGCGCGGCGAGCGCGCCGTCGGCCGTCGCCTGGCCGGCGGGCGGCCGGTGCTGGGCATCTGCGTGGGCATGCAGATCCTGTTCGCCAAGGGGGTCGAGCACGGCGTCGAGACCGAGGGCTGCGGCGAGTGGCCGGGCACGGTCGAGCCGCTGGAGGCCCCGGTGCTGCCGCACATGGGGTGGAACACGGTCAAGGCGCCCGAGGGCAGCGTGCTGTTCCGCGGGCTGGACGCCGACACGCGGTTCTACTTCGTCCACTCCTACGGCGTGCGCGAGTGGGAGCTGCGGCCCGGCGACGGGTTCGCCGAGCCGCTGGTGACGTGGGCCGAGCACGGCGTGCCGTTCGTGGCCGCAGCCGAGAACGGTCCGCTCATGGCCACCCAGTTCCACCCGGAGAAGTCCGGTGACGCGGGCGCCGCGTTGCTGACCAACTGGCTCGGCGTCCTGTGAGCGACGGCCGCGCACCTTCCCGGGTGAGAGGCCCCGGTCCATGAGTGCCGTGATTCGTCCGTGCTGTGCCGTGAGTCCTGGTCCCGTGAGTCGTGGTGCCGTGAGTCGTGGTGCCGTGAGTCGTGGTGCCGTGAGTCGTGAGTAAGGAGCGGGCGCGCCGCCGCGCCGAGCGCGAGGCCGAGCGGGAGCGCGCCGCGCGGCGCAACGAGGAGCGCCAGTCGCGCGCCTCCCGCCGCCGCGCCCTCGTGGCCCGCCTCACGCCCCGCCCGGTGCGGATCGCCCGTCAGGGCGGCCTGCTCGCCCGCCGCCGCCGCGTCCAGAACACTGTCGTGGCGATCGCGTTCGCGCTCGTCCAAGTGGTGGTATGGGTCGTGTGGGGGTCCCCGGCCGTCAGCTTCGGCGCCCTCGTCCTGTCCCTGTTGCTCGTCCCTGTTGTCGTGACCCTTGCCTTCGACCGGAGGATCTGATGTCGCTCGTACTCCTTCCCGCCGTGGACGTCGCGGACGGCCAGGCCGTACGCCTGGTCCAGGGTGAGGCCGGGACCGAGACCGGCTACGGCGAGCCGCTGGCCGCCGCGCTGGCCTGGCAGGAGGCCGGGGCGGAGTGGATCCATCTGGTCGACCTCGACGCCGCGTTCGGCCGGGGCTCCAACCGGGAGCTGATCACCGATCTGATCGGCCGGCTGGACGTGAACGTGGAGCTGTCCGGCGGCATCCGCGACGACGAGTCGCTGGCCGCCGCCCTGGCCACCGGGTGCCGCCGGGTGAACATCGGCACGGCCGCCCTGGAGAACCCCGAATGGTGCCGCAAGATCATCGCCGAGCACGGCGACCGGATCGCGGTCGGCCTGGACGTGCGCGGCACCACGCTGGCGGCGCGCGGCTGGACCGAGGAGGGCGGCGACCTGTGGGAGGTGCTGGACCGGCTGGAGGCCGACGGCTGCCCCCGCTACGTCGTCACCGACGTCACCAAGGACGGCACGTTGCGCGGACCCAACCTCGACCTGCTGCGCCAGGTGTGCGCCCGCACCGACAGGCCGGTCGTCGCCAGTGGAGGCGTCTCCTCCCTGGAGGACCTGGTCGCGCTGTCGGGCCTCGTGCCTGACGGCGTGGAGGGTGCGATCGTAGGCAGGGCGCTGTACGCCCAGGCGTTCACACTGGAGAGCGCCTTGGCCGCGGTGCGCGGTAGAGGGTAGGAGGGGCCGTGGTGAGCAGCATGAGCATGGAGAGCACCGGTTCGCGGGTGTTTTCGGGCGGCGTGTGGGAGGAGCGTTACGGCTATTCCCGGGCGGTCGTCGTCGGGGACCGGGTCATCGTGTCGGGCTGCACCGCCACGATCGACGGCGAGGTGCGGTACGTGGGCGACGCCTACCGGCAGAGCCTGACGGCCATCGGCATCGCGGTGGACGCGGTGGAGCTGGCCGGACTGACCAAGGAGGACGTGGTGATGGTGCGCTACTACGTGGTGGACCAGCGCCACTTCGACCTGGTCGGCCAGGCGATCGGGGAGGTGTTCGGCGAGGTCCGCCCCGCCTGCACGGGCGTGCGGGTCGCCGGGCTGGTGGACCCGCGGATGCTCGTCGAGGTCGAGATCGAGGCGGTGCGCGCATGACCGTGGCCGTCAGGGTGATCCCCTGCCTGGACGTCGACGCGGGCCGGGTGGTCAAGGGCGTCAACTTCGCTAACCTGCGCGACGCGGGCGACCCGGTCGAGCTGGCCAGGCGCTACGACGCCGAGGGCGCCGACGAGCTGACCTTCCTCGACATCACCGCCTCCTCCGGCGAGCGGGACACGATGCTGGACGTCGTCCGCCGGACGGCGGAGCAGGTGTTCATCCCGCTGACCGTGGGCGGCGGCATCCGCGCGGTCGAGGACGTCGACCGGCTGCTGCGGGCGGGGGCCGACAAGGTCTCGCTCAACACCGCGGCCATCGCCCGGCCGGAGCTGCTGACCGAGGCGTCGCGGCGGTTCGGCGCGCAGTGCGTGGTGCTGTCGGTCGACGCGCGCCGCGCGCCGGGCACGCCGAGCGGGTTCGAGGTGACCACGCACGGCGGGCGGCGCGGCACGGGCATCGACGCGGTGGAGTGGGCGGCGCGCGGCGAGGAGCTGGGCGTGGGCGAGATCCTGCTCAACTCGATGGACGGTGACGGCACCCGCGAGGGCTACGACCTGGAGATGCTGCGGGCGGTGCGGGCCGTGGTGCGCGTGCCGGTGATCGCCAGCGGCGGCGCGGGCCGGCTGGAGGACTTCCCGCCGGCGGTGGAGGCGGGCGCGGACGCGGTGCTGGCGGCGTCGGTCTTCCACTTCGGCACCCTGAAGATCGCGGATGTGAAGGAGACGCTCCGCACGGCGGGCCACCCGGTGCGCTAGACGCGGGCCGTCCGGCCGGGCGTTCCGGGGAGAGCCCCCGGGGCCCCGGCGCGGGCGTCGGCGTGCGAGCACGACGCCATCGCGGTGCGCGGGGGAGAGGCCGCGACGCCTCACAGGGACCGGGCGCGGCGTCTCACAGGGACCGGGGGCGGGGCGCCTCAGAAGACCTTCATGTGCTGGAACAGCTCGTACGCCTCGTCCATGGCCGCGAACGCGGCCGCCTCGGAGCGTTTGACCGCCAGGTAGGCGCTGCCCCGCAGCGGGCCGAGCGCCTCCATGAGGACCTCGTCGGCCTCCAGCGCGTCCAGCGCCTCGTCCAGCGACGCCGGCAGCCGCGGGTAGCGTCCCGGCCGGGTGTCGGGGTCCACGTCGACCGACTCGCCCGGGTCGAGCTCGCGGCGCAGCCCGTCGAGGCCGGCGTGGATGACGGCCCCGAGCGACAGGTAGGGGTTGGCCGAGGAGTCGGACGGCTTGAGCTCCAGGTTGGGCTCGCCGGTCTCGCCCAGGGGTGAGCAGATCCGTACGGCCGCCTCCCGGTTGTCGGGCCCGTGGACGGCGTACGCGCCGGCCCAGGAGCGCGGCGCCAGGCGGCGGAAGCCGTTGACGGTGCCGCAGGTGAGGGCGGTCAGGGCGGGCAGGTGGGCGAGCAGCCCGCCGACGAAGGACTCCAGCTCCCCGCCGTCGCCGGCGAACACGTTGGTGGTCCCCCGCCACAGGGACAGGTGCAGGTGGGCGCCGTTGCCCGCCTGCTCGGCGAGGGGCTTGGGGGCCAGCGTGGCCCACATGGACATGCGCAGCGCCACGCCGCGCACGGTCTCGCGGTAGAGGACGTGGTTGTCGGCGGCGCGCAGCGCGGGGGCGTGCCTGATCGACAGCTCCTGCTGGCCCGGGGCGAGCTCGGGGTGGTAGTGCTCGACCCGGAGGCCCTGCGTCTCGAGGGCCCGGATGAGCTTGATCGTGTAGTCGTGGGCCGTGTCGAACCCGGTGCCGGCGTAGCAGAGGGTGTCGTCGATCGGCACGATCCGGTCGGGGCCGCCGGCGGGGTCGGGCAGGCGCCGCCCGAGTGTGAACTCCGGCTCGAACGCGGCCAGCAGGGTGTAGCCCTCGGCGGCCAGGGCGTCGATCGCGTCCTTGAGGAACGTGCGCGGGCAGGCCTCCCACGGGGAGCCGTCCTGCCGCCGCAGATCGGAGAGCATCGCGGCGGCGCCCGGTGCGTAGGGGAGCGGGACGTATGTCGTGGGGTCGGGGACGATGCGCACCTCGCCCACCGGACCCATGTGCTCGACGTCCTGCAACTGGTCGAGCATGTTCATCGCCATCATGGCCACCGTGTGCCCGATGCCCGTGGTGAGGCGCTCGGCCAGCCGTGACCGGGACGCCGCCTTGCCGCGGATCACCCCGCCGTGGTCGGCGTACAGGAAGCGGACGAGCTCGACACCTTCGAGCTCGGCCCGCTCCAGGACGCGCCGCACGTGGGGATCAGGCTGGATGATCTTGGTGGCGGTCGGGCGATCTCTCATCCTGCCTGCGTAACACGTTCCGCCGGTACGGGGAAGCGTCCAACGCAGACAGGTGTCCCGCTCACGCTAGAACATTGGTAAAGAAGACGGCCAACTGGTTGGCACCATGGACAATTCCGTCGAACACGCCGTTGACCGCGGACGCGGCCTGGGCCGGCCGGGTGAACAGGTAGAAGATCACGAACGCCACGAGCACGTAAGTGGCTACCTTCTTGACCTGCATGGGGGCCTCCTGCAGTCCATTCCCAGCCGTATATACCCGGATCTGGGCGATCACTGGCATCTTCTATGAAGATGTTCTTGATCCTAACCGGGGGGCTTCCTTCTCACGCCATGCTAGTGATCTCGGGCCCTGTCGCGGAGGTCTCAGAGTTGTTGCCCCCGAACGGCAGGCGCAGCAGGAGGTAGACCGGCAGTCCGATCGGCGACAGCAGGATGGTCAGGATCATGACGGGGGCCATGAGCAGCGGGTGCACGCCCCGCTCCCTGCTGTCCAGGTAGATCCAGCGGCCGAGGAACAGGTCCCAGGCGATGATCTGGGCCCACAGCGCGGCCAGGGCCTCGGGGGTGGCGACGAGGGCCGTGAGACCCGCCAGGGACGGCCTGGTCACGACCGGCCAGACGGCGCCGAGCACGGGCACCAGCAGGACCAGGTTCACCGCCAGGGCGGGCAGCACGATGAGCGGGGAGGCGGCCACCCTCCGGGTGAGCGACCAGGCGGGGGCGAGGATCATCAGCGCCCAGAACGGCGCGGCGGCGTAGAAGCTGAGGTCGAACAGGGTCGCGGTGCTCATCGGGCGGCCTCCACGGCGGCGGTGGCGGTAGCGGTGGTGGGGGCGGTGGTTCCCGTCGTGGACCGGCCCGGGGCACGGGTCGAGGCTGCCGCCCCGGCGAGCCCCAGCGCGACCAGGACGCCCGCCGCGGCCAGGGTCGGCCCGTCGGGGCGCACCAGAGACTGGCCGCGCAGCGCCTGCCACAGGACGAGCGCGAACACGCCGGCGTACAGGCCGCCCGCCGTGAGCGTCAGGCCCTGCCGTACGCGCTCGGGGGCGAGGACGGGGAAGCGGCGGGACAGGGCGGCGAGCGCGAGCGGCAGCAGCGGGAGGAGCTGGAGGGCGTGCATGCCGACGAAGTGCGGCACACGCAGGTCGCCGGCGACGGTGCTCCAGCCGAGGAGGGGCAGGCCGGGCCCGCCGTCGGGCGCGCTGACGGTGTGGGCGCCGATGACGCCGCCGGCGAGGCTCTGGCCGGGACGGGGGCCGAGCATGAGGCCGCCGCTCGCGAGGCCCAGCGTGGAGATCACCAGCCCGAAGCGCACGGCCCAGGTGGAGGGCCCGTCGGCCTGGCGGTCGAGGAGCACGGCGACGGCGGCGACGATGTTGGCCACCATCAGGCCGATGATCATGACGCCCATGACGCCGAAGAGCGCGGAGTCGAAGGGAGTGGCGGCGTTGAAGTGGCTGCGGTGCGCGCGGGCCGCCTGGAAGGTGATGACCGCGACCTCGGCGACGCCGGCCACCGCGAGGACGGTGCCGGCCCGGCGGCCCCAGCGGCGGTCGCGGCGCTGCAGGGAGAGCAGCCAGGCCCAGGTGAAGGAGTAGACGGCGACGGACATGGCGAACTTCAGCGGCTTGGCCCAGACGGGCATGCCGTCGAGCGTGCGGTCGTCCAGGACGAGCGCGACCGCGGTGGCCACGGCAAGGACGGACATGAGCCCCGCCGAGACCATCAGCGGTCGGTGCCAGTGCGACACGGGGTCTCCTCGATAGAGATAGCGGATAGTGTCACTCTCTACTATCTATAGCTAAACTCTCCACTGTCCACAAGAGGGGAGTCATACGTGCGCATGGCGGAGCTGAGCGCGGACACCGGAGTGCCCGTACCGACGATCAAGTACTACCTGCGGGAGGGCCTGCTGCCCCCTGGGCGGCCGGTGGGCCGCAACCAGGCCGAGTACGGCACCGCGCACGTCCGGCGGCTCAAGCTCGTCCGCGCGCTGGCCGAGTACGGCGGCCTGAGCATCGCCGCGATCCGCGAGCTGGTCCAGCACCTGGACGACCCGGACACCAGCGGCAACGACCTGCTGGGGCTGGGCCAGCTCACGGTCACCGCCCGGCAGGAGCCCCAGCCGGGGCCGCACCTGGAGGAGGCCCGCCGGATCCTCGACGACATCTGCGCCCGCCACGGGTGGAAGGACATGCGCGACCACCCCGCGTACGCCACGGTGGTGGGAGTGATCGCCAGTCTGCAGGATCTCGGCCGCGAGGACATGCTCGGCGTGCTGCCCGAGTACGCCGCCGCCGCCGAGCGGATCGCCGAGGCCGACATGACCGTCGTCGGCGACCTGGGCGACCGGGAGCGGGCGCTGGAGGTGGTGGTGCTCGGCACGCTCGTGGGCGACACCCTGCTCACGGGGCTGCGCCGGCTCGCCCAGGCGCACGTCGCGCTGCGCGCCTACGGGGCGGACTGAGACAGGGTCCGCGGGGGCCGGGGGGCGGTCAGATGCCGAGGCGGGCGCTCTTGAGGCGGGAGATCGCCTCGGGGTCGCCCGTCAGCTCCACCCGCGTGTGCTCCTGCCGGCCGAAGCAGAACAGCAGCAGCTCCGCCGCCGGCCCGGTGACCTCCACCTTGGGGCCGATCCTCGGGCCGCCGAGCGCCACGCCGCCGCCGGCCCGGTGCAGCACCACGCCCACCGGCGAGCGGCGCAGCATCAGCTTCCCGCCGGCCGAGACGCGCTTCCACATGAGCCGTTCGAGGTCCTCGGGCATCTGGCGCGGCTCCCAGGCGGGCTGGGCGCGGCGCACGTCCTCGTGGTGGACGAACATCTCCAGCGTGTTGACCGCGTCGTCCAGGAACGGCACGAGCCCGTAGACGCCGCCCGGCCTGCGCACCAGGCCGACCAGCTCCGGGTACGGGTGGCGCGCCTTCAGGGCGGACTGGACCGCGGCGGTGTGGCCCGCCAGCGGTTTGAGCGCGATGCCCGCCGCCGCGTCGAGCCGGCGCTCCCGCAGCACCAGGTGGGCGGCCAGGTCGTAGGTCGTCCACCCGTCGCACAGGGTCGGGGCGTCCGGGCCGAGCCGGTCCAGCAGGTCGCACAGGGCCGCGCGTTCGCCGCGAGCGTGAGTCACGTTCTCCAGCTTACCCGCGGGAATAACGGCATGATCGGGCGTGATTGGGTCTTAGGGACAAAGCAGCCGTGACGGAAGGAAACCCAGCGAGTGGCGAGCAAGGTGACCTCGGCCGTCATGCGCCAGGGACTACGTGTCCTCGGCGTGGCCATCAGCGCGGAGAAAGCGGTCTTCACCGCCGCCGTCCTGTCCAGCGCCGTGTACGGGGGCATGACGGTCGGCTCCGCCTGGGCGTTCGGCTGGGCCACGGAGAACGTCGTGCTGCCCGCCTTCTCCACCGGCTCCGTCACCACGGGCGTCCTGTGGACGGGTGTGCTGCTCATCATGGGCGCGGCGCTACTCAAGGCGATCGGCGTCGCCGGCCGGCGCATCCTGGCCGGGCTCATGCAGTACCGCATGCAGGCCCGCTCCCGCCGCGAGGTGACCAAGCAGTACCTGCGGCTGCCGCTCGCCTGGCACCACCGCCACCCGACCGGCCAGCTGCTGTCCAACGCCAGCTCCGACGCCGAGGCCGCCTGGGCGCCGCTCGCGCCGCTGCCCATGGCCGTGGGCGTCGTCGTCATGCTGGTCACCGCGGCCGTCGCGATGGTCCTCACCGACCCGGCGCTCGCCGCGGTGGGCTTCCTGATCTTTCCGGCCATCGCCGTGCTCAACCTCGTCTACCAGCGCCGGCTCAGCCCGCTCGCGACCCGCGCCCAGCAGTTGCGCGCCGAGGTCAGCGAGATCGCGCACGAGAGCTTCGACGGCGCCCTCGTCGTCAAGACCCTCGGCAGGGAGGCGCTGGAGACCGAGCGCTTCCGCCGCCGCGCCGAGGAGCTGCGCGACGCCAACATCGCCGTCGGGCGGGTCCGTGGCCTGTTCGACCCGATGCTGGAGGCGCTGCCCACGCTGGGCGTGCTCGCGGTGCTCGCCGTCGGCGCCGCGCGGCTGGCCTCCGGCTCCATCGACGCGGGCGACCTCGTGCAGGTCGCCTACCTGTTCACGCTGCTCGCCTTCCCCATCAGGGCGCTCGGCTGGGTGCTCGCCGAGCTGCCGCGCAGCGTGGTCGGCTGGGAGCGGGTGCGGGCCGTGCTGGAGGCGCGCGGCTCCATGGAGTACGGCGCCACCGCGCCGCCCGCGAGCTCCGGCCCCGCCCGGCTGGAGGCCGCCGGCCTGTCCTACTCCTACGGCGCCGGCGAGGTGCTGCGGGACGTGGCCTTCGAGGTGGCGCCGGGACGCACCGTCGCGCTGGTCGGCCCGACCGGCTCCGGCAAGTCGACGCTGGTGCAGCTCCTCGTCCGGCTCGTCGATCCGGCGCGCGGGCGGGTGCTGCTCGACGGCGTGGACCTGCGCGAGCTGCCGTACGGCGCGGTCGCCGAGTCGGTGGCGCTGGTGCCGCAGCAGACGTTCCTGTTCGACGACACCGTGCGCGGCAACATCACGCTCGGCCTGCCCATCGCCGACGAGGACGTGTGGGCCGCGCTGCGCCTGGCGCAGGCCGACGGGTTCGTGGCGCGGCTGGAGTCCGGCCTGGACACCCGCGTGGGGGAGCGGGGCGCCACCCTGTCGGGCGGGCAGCGGCAACGGCTCGCGCTGGCCCGCGCGGTCGCCCGCCGGCCGCGGCTGCTCATCCTCGACGACGCCACCTCCAGCGTCGATCCGCAGGTCGAGGCCCGCATCCTGCACGGCCTGCGTGACGCGGCCTCCTCCTCCAGCGTCGTGGTCGTCGCCTACCGGATGGCCACGATCGCGCTGGCCGACGAGGTCGTCTACCTCGACCGGGGCCGCGTCGTGGACCATGGGACGCACGAGGAGCTGATCGGGCGCTGCGAGGGCTACCGCAACCTGGTCACCGCCTACGAGCGCGAGGACGCCGAGCGCGCCGCCCTCTCGGCCGAGGAGGAGGAAGCCGCCGCCGCCCGCAGCGCGGCCGTGCGGGAGGAAGCCGAGCAGGCCGCCGTCGCGGCCGCCGAGGAAGAGGGGATCATCGCGTGAGCGACGCCCGGGGCATCGGCGCCGGCGCCGAGCGATCGGCGCTGGCCACCATCCGTCATGGGCTGTCCCTCACGCCCGAGTTCCGCAAGGGGCTCGCCGGGACCCTCGCCCTGGCGGTGGTGGCCACAGCCGGCAAGGTCATCGTGCCGGTCGCGGTGCAGCAGACGATCGACACCGGCCTGAAGAACTCCTCGCCCGACGTCTCGTACGTGACGCGCGCCGTGCTGCTGTGCGCGGCGGCCGTCGTGCTGACCGCGCTGGCCGGCTACGTCATGAACGTCCGCCTCTACAAGGCGACCGAGTCGTCCCTGGCGACCCTGCGGGTGCGCGGCTTCCGCCACGTCCACGACCTGTCGGTGCTCACCCAGAACACCGAGCGGCGCGGCGCGCTGGTCTCCCGCGTCACCAACGACGTGGACCAGATCAGCACGTTCATGCAGTGGGGCGGGCTGATGATCATCGTGTCGCTCGGCCAGGTCCTCGTGGCCAGCATCCTCATGCTGGTCTACTCCTGGCAGCTCACGCTCGTCGTGTGGGCGTGCTTCCTGCCGCTGATGGTCGCCCTGCCGCGCTTCCAGCGGTGGCTGTCGGGCGCGTACACGACGGTCCGCGAGCGCACCGGCGACATGCTCGCCGCCGTCAGCGAGTCCGTCGTCGGCGCCGCCGTCATCCGCGCGCACGCGGCCGAGGGGCGCACCGCCGAGCGCGTCGACACGGCGGTGGACGCCAACAAGGCGGCCCAGACCAGGGCGCAGACCATCGTCGGCTTCGTCTTCCCGCTGACCGAGATCGTGGCCGCCCTGGCCATCTCCGGGATCGTGCTGCTCGGCGTCCGGCTCGGGCTGTCCGGCGACATCACGGCCGGGCGGCTGGTGGCGTTCCTGTTCCTCGTGACGCTGTTCGTCTCCCCGATGCAGACCGCCACCGAGGTGCTCAACGAGGCCCAGAACGCGGTCGCCGGCTGGCGGCGCGTCCTCGGGGTGCTGGACACGCCGCCCGACGTCGCCGACCCCGGCCCCGGCGGCGTGGAGCTGCCGCGCGGCCCCATCTCCGTCGCCTTCGAGGGCGTCGGCTTCGCCTACCCCGGCGGGCCGCCCGTGCTGCGCGACGTCACGGCGGAGATCCCGCCGCGCTCCCGCATCGCCGTCGTGGGGGAGACCGGGTCGGGCAAGACGACGTTCGCCAAGCTGCTCACCCGGCTCATGGACCCCGTCTCCGGGCGCGTCACCGTCGACGGCCACGACCTGCGGGAGGTGCGCTTCTCCTCGCTGCGCGAGCGCATCGTGATGGTGCCGCAGGACGGGTTCCTGTTCGACGGCACGCTGGAGGACAACGTCCGGTACGGTCGGCCGGGCGCCACCCGCGAGGAGATCGAGCTGGCCATGACCGAGCTGGGCCTGGCCGACTGGGTGGAGGGCCTGCCGGCCGGGCTCGGCACGCCCGTGGGGCAGCGCGGCGAGTCGCTGTCGGCCGGTGAGCGGCAGCTCGTCGCCCTGGCCCGCGCCTACCTCGCCGACCCCGACCTGCTGCTGCTCGACGAGGCCACCTCCGCCGTCGACCCGGCCACCGAGGTGCGCCTGGCCCGGGCGCTGGAAGGGGTCACCCGTGGCCGTACGGCCGTCTCCATCGCCCACCGGCTGTCCACGGCGGAGAACGCCGACGAGGTGCTGGTGTTCGACGGCGGCCGGCTGGTGCAGCGCGGGCCGCACGACGAGCTCGTCCGGCAGGAGGACGGCGTCTACGCGGCCCTGCACGCCTCCTGGGTCTCCGCCGCCCGCTCCTGACCGCCGGGCCGCACCGGAGGGAGGTCTCGCCCGGCCTGCCGCCGGTGCGGCGGGCGGTCATGACGGCTGGTTGAATGGCGGCATGTCCCTCGACCCGAAGGTCGCCGAGCGGCTCAAGCGCAACGGCGACGGGCTGGTGCCCGCGATCGTCCAGCAGTACGACACGGGCGAGGTCCTCATGCTCGCCTGGATGGACGACGAGGCGCTGCACCGCACCCTCACTACCGGCAGGGCCACCTACTGGTCGCGCAGCCGCGCCGAGTACTGGGTGAAGGGCGCCACCTCCGGTCACGCGCAGCACGTCAAGGCGGTGTCGCTCGACTGCGACGGCGACACGCTGCTCGTCCAGGTCGACCAGGTGGGCGCCGCCTGCCACACGGGCGACCGCACCTGCTTCGACGCCGACCCGCTGGAGGTGTCGGCCACGCCATGACCGGTCCGCACGACCCCGGCCACGGGGACGCCGCCCGAGCCGCCGAGCCCTCGCAAGCCGCGCAGGCCTCCGCGACCCCCGAGACCGCAGGGGACCCGGCGACCCCGGCAGACGCACGGGACCGCGAGCCTCTGGAGACCACCCGCGCCTCCGGCTCCCAGGACGCCGCGGGGCCCCCGCCGGCCTCCCCGAGGGCGCGGGGGCGTGGCCGTGAGCTGTGGCGGTGGGTGGCCCTGACGGCCGCCGGTTGCGCGCTGGTGCTGTTCGCGGCCACCCGCGCCTGGATCACGGTGCGGGCCGGGCACACCACCGGCGTCCCGGGCGGCGCAGGAGCCGATCCCGTGACGCCCTCCGGCGGCGACCTGGCCCCTGTGCTGACGCCGCTGGCGCTGGCCGGGCTCGCGGGCGTGGTGGCGGCGCTGGCCTCGAAGGGGCTCACGCGCCGCCTGGTGGGGGCGTTGCTGACGCTGTGCGGGCTGGGCGCCGGGCTCGCCACGTGGCTGGCGGTGGCCGGCGACGCCCCGACGGTGTGGCTGCGCGAGCACGAC
Source organism: Nonomuraea sp. NPDC005501 (assembly GCF_040605905.1). Lineage (NCBI taxonomy): Bacteria > Bacillati > Actinomycetota > Actinomycetes > Streptosporangiales > Streptosporangiaceae > Nonomuraea > Nonomuraea sp. NPDC005501. Next base: position 31,454 of record NZ_JBEXDT010000006.1, read on the forward strand.
GCGCTGCGCGGCCTCGGCTCCTTCGCGTGGGACGTCGTGGCCGCCTGGCCGGCGCTGTCCGCGATCGGGGCGGCGCTGATGGTCGCGGGCGGGGTGCTCGCCGCCGTGCGCGGCCCCCGTTGGGCGGGCATGTCCGACCGCTACGAGCGGACCCCGGCGGCCGGGCGCCCACGGGTGTCCGACGACCGCGCCCTGTGGGACGCCCTCGACCGGGGCGACGACCCCACCTGAGGCTCCAGCACCTGCCCGGCGGCGCCGGTTTCGTCCTGGAACGACCTCTCTGAGGCGTCTGCCGCAGTCGCGGCTGTCGCGCCGAGGTTACAACTCGCCGTCGGTGTCCCCGCCCGGCGGACCGCCGTTCCCCTTGTCAATAAGCTGCCCCTGAAACGGGCCACGACGACGGAGGATCGACATGGGCTACGGGGACCAGAGCGGCAGCGGAGGATACGGTTCTCAGCCGCCCGGTGGAGGGTACGGTCAGCAGCCCCCGAGCACGGGCGGCCCCGGCCAGCCGCCGCCCGACGGCGGCTACGGCCAGCCGCCGAGCGGCGGCCAGGGCTACGGCCAGCAGTCCGGCAGCGGCGGATACGGCGGGGGGTACGGCGGGCAGCCCGCGAGCGGGGGCTACGGCGGGCAGCCGTCCGGCGGCCACGGCCAGCAGGGCTACGGGCAGCAGGGTCACAGCCAGCCGGGGTACGGGCAGCAGGGTTACAGCCAGCAGGGTTACAGCCAGCCGGGTTACGACCAGCAGGCGTACGGCCAGCAGGGCTACGGCCAGCAGCCGTACGGGCAGGCCCCCTACGGGGCGTACGGCGCGCCCCAGCCCCGCACCACCAACGGCCTGGCGGTCACCTCGCTCGTCCTCGGCATCGTGGGTCTGGTGTTCTGCGGGCTGACCAGCATCCCCGGCGCGATCGTCGGCCACATGGCGCTCAGCCGGATCAAGCGGACGGGCGAGGAGGGGCACGGCATGGCCATGGGCGGCCTGGTCACGTCGTACATCACGATCGTTCTCTGGGTGGTCCTGTGGTTGTTGTTCGGCAGCATGTGGCTGGCGCTCATGGGCCTGGCCACGGCCGGCGCGGCAGGGTCGCCCTGACCTCTCCTCGCCTCCGGTGAGCGGAGTGACCCGATCACGGATACTTCCGGTCTGATCACAAATTGTCCGCAAAGTGGACGTATACCCACGTCCGAGATGGTTTGTCGCTAGGCTGCCGCGCGCAACTCGCCTGAGATGGACACATGAGGAGTCACAGCATGAGCTACGGGAACCAGGGCGACGGCGGCTACGGCGCCCAGCCCCCGGGCGGCGGTTACGGCCAGCAGCCCCCGAGCGGTGGCGGCGGCTACGGCCAGCAGCCTCCGAGCGGCGGCGGCTACGGTCAGCAGCCTCCGAGTGGCGGCGGTTACGGTCAGCAGCCCCCGAGTGGCGGCGGTTACGGCCAGCAGCCCCCGAGCGGCGGCGGTTACGGCGGTGGCTACGGCCAGCAGCCCCCCGGCGGCGGCTACGGCCAGCCCGGCGGCTACGGCGCCCCGCAGACCCCGCCGGACAACCACCTGGTCGCCGCCATCCTGACCACGCTGTTCTGCTGCCTCCCCCTCGGCATCGTGTCGATCGTGAAGTCGTCGCAGGTCAACTCCAAGTGGCAGGTCGGCGACTACCAGGGCGCGGTGCAGGCGTCGGAGGAGGCCAAGACCTGGTGGAAGCGCTCGCTGATCGTGGGCATCATCTGGTGGGTCCTCGTGATCATCGGGTACGTCGTCCTCTTCGTGCTCGTCGCGGCGAACGCCCCGAGCTCCACGTACTGATGGGTATGGCGAACATCGAGTGGCGCGGCCACGACCGGCTGCGGTCGGTGCTCGCGCCACTCGGCGTCGCCGCCGCCACGGGCGTGGTCTTCGCCGTGGTGGGCATGATCGACCCCAACGAGCCGGGTCACTACCCGACCTGCCCGTTCCTGTGGGCCACCGGCCTGTACTGCCCCGGCTGCGGCACGCTGCGCACCATCCACGCGCTGGCCCACCTCGACCCCGTCGCCGCCGTGGGGCTCAACCCGCTCGCCGTCGCGATGATCCCGTTCCTGGTGTTCTGGTGGGGACGCTGGCTGGTGCGCGCCTGGCAGGGCCGGCCGCGCAGGACGACGCTGGCCCATCCGGCATGGCTCTGGGCGTTCCTCGCCGTGGTCCTGCTCTACTGGCTGGTGCGAAACCTTCCCTTCGGGGCATTCCTCGCGCCCTAGCCGGGGCCGGTGGCCGAGCGACGCCGCCGGGGCCGATACCATCGCAAAGACAGGCCGGGAGCGGACGCGACGCGAACTTCCTGCCATCCCCTACTGCCGACCGGAGGGATCCCAAGCGCGTGAGTGAGCGGACGGAAGGACCGAGCGTCCTCGACGACATCCTCGACGGGGTGCGTGCCGACCTCGCCGCACGCCAGCAGGCCGTGTCGCTCGACGAGCTCAAGCGGCAGGCCGAGCGGGCTCCCGCCCCCCGGGACGCGCTCGCGGCGCTGGGCGGCTCCAGGGTCTCGGTGATCGCCGAGGTCAAGCGTTCCAGCCCGTCCAAGGGCGCGCTCGCCGCGATCGCCGACCCCGCGGCGCTGGCCGCCGACTACGAGGAGGGCGGCGCGCACGTCATCAGCGTGCTCACCGAGCGCCGCAAGTTCGGGGGCAGCCTCGACGACCTCGCCTCGGTCCGCGCCCGGGTCGACATCCCCATCCTGCGCAAGGACTTCGTCCTCACCTCCTATCAGCTCTGGGAGGCCCGGGCCCACGGCGCCGACCTGGTGCTGCTCATGGTCGTGTGCCTGGAGCAGGAGGCGCTGGTCTCGCTGATCGAGCGGGCCACCTCCATCGGGCTGACGCCGCTGGTCGAGGTCCACACCGAGGAGGAGCTCGACCGCGCCGTCGCGGCGGGCGCCCGGGTCATCGGTGTCAACGCGCGCAACCTCAAGACACTCGAGGTCGACCGCGACGTCTTCGCCAAGATCGCGCCCAAGATCCCGGATAATGTGATCAAGATCGCGGAGTCGGGCGTCCGCGGACCGCATGACCTGCTCGCCTACGCCCGCGCCGGCGCCGACGCCGTGCTGGTGGGCGAGAGCCTGGTCACCGGCAAGGATCCGCGCAAGGCGGTGGAGGCGCTGGTGACCGCCGGCGCCCATCCGGCGACGCGCCCCGACCACGGAGCAGAGGGACAGCAGTGACACACGAGGGCTCCATCCTGACCGCCGCCGACCTGGCCGGCAACGGCGTCCACGGCGACGATCCCGACAGGAACGGCAAGTTCGGCGTCTTCGGCGGGCGCTACGTGCCGGAGGCGCTGATCCCGGCGCTCGACGAGGTGGCCTCCGTCTACGAGAAGGCCAAGAACGACGCGCAGTTCCTGCAGGAGTTCGACCACCTGCTGCGCACGTACGCGGGCCGGCCCACCACGCTGACCGAGGTGCCGCGCTTCGGCGAGCACGCCGGCGGCGCGCGCATCATCCTCAAGCGCGAGGACCTCACCCACACCGGCGCCCACAAGATCAACAACGTGCTCGGCCAGGCGCTGCTGACCAAGCGGCTCGGCAAGAAGCGCGTCATCGCCGAGACCGGCGCCGGCCAGCACGGCGTGGCCACGGCCACCGCGGCGGCCCTGCTCGGCCTGGAGTGCGTCATCTACATGGGCGCGGTCGACTGCGAGCGCCAGGCCCTCAACGTGGCCCGCATGAAGCTCCTCGGCGCCACCGTGGTCCCCGTCCACAACGGCTCCTGCACGCTGAAGGACGCGATCAACGAGGCGTTCCGCGACTGGGTGACCAACGTCGACACCACCCACTACCTGTTCGGCACCGTGGCCGGACCGCACCCGTTCCCCGAGATCGTGCGCGACTTCGCGCGGATCATCGGCGTCGAGGCGCGCCGCCAGATGCTGCAGCTGACCGGCGCGCTGCCCGACGCGATCTGCGCCGCCGTCGGCGGCGGCAGCAACGCGATCGGCATCTTCCACGCCTTCATCGGCGACCGCGACGTCCAGCTCCACGGCTACGAGGCCGCCGGCCACGGCCTGGACAGCGGCGAGCACGCGCTCACCCTCACCGCCGGCTCCGTCGGCGTGCTGCACGGCTCGCGCACCTACGTCCTGCAGGACGAGGAGGGCCAGACGATCGAGTCCCACTCGATCTCGGCCGGCCTCGACTACCCGGGCGTCGGCCCCGAGCACGCCTGGCTGAAGGACACCGGCCGCGCCACCTACCACGGCGTCACCGACGACCAGGCGATGGCCGCCTTCTCGCTGCTGGCCAGGACCGAGGGCATCATCCCGGCCATCGAGTCGTCCCACGCCCTCGCCGGGGCGCTGGACCTCGGCCGGGAGCTCGGACCCGAGGCCACGATCCTGGTCAACCTGTCCGGGCGCGGCGACAAGGACATGGGCACGGCGATGAAGTACTTCAACCTCTGACACCGGCCCACCCCCTCGCGGGGCCGTGAGCCGGCTCCGCGAGGTCTCCTCCGCCCCAGGCGCGGCCCGGGCGGGGTCTCCTTCGCCCGGCGCGGGCCGGGCCCTGGTGACGGCATGATGGGAAGGGCGGCGGCGAAGCGGCCTCCGACCACCGAGAACGGACGATCATGACTACTCTTCAGACGGTGTTCGCCAAGGCGAAGACGGACAACCGGGCCGCGCTGGTCGGCTACCTTCCCGCGGGCTTCCCGTCCAAGGACGGCGCCATCGCCGCCGCGGCCGCCCTCGTCGAGGCGGGTTGCGACGTCATCGAGATCGGCCTGCCCTACTCCGACCCGCTCATGGACGGGCCGACCATCCAGGACGCCGTCCACCGGTCGCTGATCAACGGCACCCGCATCGCCGACGTCATGCGCACCGTCGAGGGCGTGGCCGCCACCGGCGCGGCGACGCTCGTCATGACGTACTGGAACCCGATCGACCGCTACGGCGCCGAGCGGTTCGCCCGCGACCTGGCCGGCGCCGGCGGCGTCGGCACCATCACGCCCGACCTGACGCCCGAGGAGGCGGGCCCGTGGCGCGAGGCCTCGGCCGCCGCGGGCATCGACACGGTGTTCCTGGTGGCGCCCAGCTCCACCGAGGAGCGCATCCAGGCGGTCGTCGACTGCTGCACCGGGTTCGTGTACGCCGCGTCGCTCATGGGCGTCACCGGCGCCAGGGAATCCGTCAACGTCGCGGCCGAGGGCCTGGTCAAGCGCACCCGCGCCCACACCGACCTGCCGGTGTGCGTCGGGCTCGGCGTCGGCACGGGCAAGCAGGCGGCCGAGGTCGCCGGCTACGCCGACGGCGTCATCGTGGGGTCGGCGTTCATCCGCCGCATGCTCGACGCGCCGGACGAGGCCGCCGGCCGCGCCTCGATCGGCGAGCTGGCCCGCGAGATGTCCCAGAGCGTCCGCACCCGCGCCTGACCCCCGGCTCGGCCCGCCCTTCTGGCCGACCTGTCGTCGCTGACGACACGCCCGGGCTCGCGCCGATGAGGTGCGGCCCGGTCGTGTCCGTCCCATGCCGATGGTGGCGCGTCTTGACACGTGCGAGTCGGGAGATGTCAGTATCTCGGGGAGAGTCTCCGACGAAGGACACGTATGCGCCGTCCCGCCGCGCTCGCAGCCGCCCTCGCGTTATCCACCGTCTTCTCCCCCCTCGCTTCCTTCCCCGCGCTCGCGTCCCCGCCGGCACCCACGCCCGCCCCGACGCCGCCGACGTACGAACTGGCCTCCCCGGAACCGGAGCCGGAACCGGAGCCGGAACCGGAGCCGGAACCGGAGGCAGAGCCGGAGCCGGACCCCGAGTCGTCGGGTGGCACCACGATCCAGGGCATCGCACCCCGGCCCACCACCGTGGCCACGCCCCTCACGATCTCCTCCGACCGGCTCACCGTCGATCTCGACCCGGCCTTCCCGCGCGTCCTCGGCTACACCGACCGCGCCACCGGGGCCACGCTCGGCGGCAGCACCGGCGTGCCCGCCGTGGTGGTGAACGGGCAGCCCTACGACGTCACCGTCCGGCAGGCCGGTCACGACGCCGCGAGCGCCCGCTACCGCCTCGCCTTCCCCGAGCTGCCCGGCGTGCGCCTGACCGCGAGCGTCAGCGTCCGCGGCCGGGTGACGACGTTCGCCGTCGACGAGGTCGCCGACACCGCCGCGTTCCGCGTCAACACGATCGACCTGCCCGGCCACGACCTGGTCTCGGTGGCGAGCGACCAGCCGGGCGCGGCCACCGCGTTCACCCGCCTCGACCCCGACTCCACCCGCACCGCTGACGTGTTCGCCGCCGTGACCGGGGCGACCCCGGCCGACGCCGCGCCGGTCGGCGCCACGTACGCCATCGTGAACACCGGCCGGCTGGCCGCCGCCGTCGAGTCCGACTCCAGCTACGACCGGCCGGCCGGCCCCACCGGCAAGGACGCCGCCCGCCTCTGGCACCAGGCGAGGAAGGACGCCGACGGCGCGGTCAGGGTCGGCGTGTGGAGCGGCCAGTGGACCCACCGGGCCACCGGCTCCCCGTTCACCGAGGAGCGTCCCTGGGCCAGGGTCGTGGTCACCGGCGACGCCAACGGCGACGGCGACCTCGACTGGCAGGACGGCGCCGTCGCGTTCCGCGAGATCGGCGTCAAGGCCCCGGGCGCGGACAGCACCAAGGACCGGGTCGTCACGCACATCCCGTTCAACTTCTCCAGCCAGGCCACCCACCCGTTCCTGCGCACCCTGGACGACGTCAAGCGCGTGTCCCTGGCCACTGACGGCCTCGGCCAGCTCGCCATCCTCAAGGGCTACCAGTCGGAGGGCCACGACTCGGCCCACCCGGACTACGGCGGCCACTACAACGAGCGCGCCGGCGGCCTGGACGACCTCAACACGCTGCTGAGAGCCGGCCGGCGGTGGAACGCCACGTTCGGCGCCCACATCAACGCCACCGAGGCATACCCGGAGGCCCGCGCCTTCGGCGAGCCGCTCGCCGACCCGAAGGCCAAGGGCTGGGACTGGCTCGACCAGGCGTACCTGATCGACCAGCGCGGCGACCTGACCCGCGGCACACTCGCCGCGCGGCTCAGACGGCTGCGCCAGGAGACCGACCCGAACCTAGCGCTGCTGTACGTGGACGTGTTCCGGCCGTTCGGCTGGGTCGCCGACCGCACCGGGCGCGAACTGCGCGAGCAGGGCTTCCAGGTGGCCACCGAGTGGTCGGACAAGCTCGAACGCTCCTCCCTGTGGGCTCACTGGGCGAATGACCTCAACTACGGCGGCGCCACCAACAAGGGACTGAACTCGCAGATCATCAGGTTCATCCGCAACGGCGAGAAGGACGTCTGGAACGCCCATCCCATCCTGGGCAACGCCCGGATCGTCGAGTTCGAGGGATGGACCGCGGAGAACGACTACACCGCCTTCTCCCGCAACATCTGGGAGAACAACCTGCCCGCCAAGTTCCTGCAGCGCCACCAGATCCTCGACTGGAACGCCGACGAGATCGTCTTCTCCGGCGGTGTGCGCGGCACCACGGCCGCCGGCCGGCGGCACCTGTACGCGGGCGGGCACGTGGTCCTCGACGGCGGCGCGTACCTGCTGCCGTGGGACGGGCGCCTCTACCACTACAACGCCGCCGGAGGCGAGACCACCTGGGACGCCGACCGGCCGCTGACCGTCTACCGGCTCACCGACCAGGGCCGGGTCCGGGCCGGGACCGTGACCCCGGTGGACGGCCGGATCACGCTGCGCGCCGAGCCCGGCGTGCCCTATGTGCTCCACCCCGGCCGCGCGCCCGCTCTCCCGGACCCCGCGTGGGGCGAGGGGAGCGGCGTTCGCGACCCCGGCTTCGGCGACGACCGGCTCCGCGCGTGGACGACCGGTGGAGCCGTCGGCGTCGAGACGAACGCGCTCGGCCACCGCGTCGCCCTGCTCGGCGGCGACGCCCCGGCGAGCCTCGAACAGCGGCTGACGGGACTGCGTCCCGGCGTCCCCCACACCGTGTCGGCCGCCGTGGAGATCGAGCCCGGCCGCACCCGCCCGACCACGCTGGAGGTCACCGGCCCCGGCCTGCGCCGGAGCGTGACGCTCACCCGCTCGACGGCCAGGAACTACATCGCCTCCGACGAGAAGCACGACACGTTCTTCCAGCGGGTGCCGCTGCGGTTCACGCCCCGGGGGTCCTCCGTGACGCTCCGCATCGCCGCCGGTGCCGGCTCCGGCCGGGTGCGCGTGGACGACGTGCGGCTCATGCGGACCGCCGCGCCGGGGCCGGTGGAGACGTTCGAGTCGCCGGAGCCGGGATGGGGGCCGTTCGTCAAGGGCGACGCCGGAGGCGCCTTCGACGCCCGCACCCACCTGTCCGAACGGCACGAGCCGTACACGCGGGCGGGCTGGAACGGCAAGGCGGTCGACGACGTCATCGCCGGCCGGTTCTCGCTCAAGGCGCACGAGGAACGGCGTGGCCTGGTCTACCGCACGGTCCCGTGGACTGCGCGGTTCGAGCCGGGCCATGCCTACGAGGTGTCGTTCCGCTACCAGAGCGCGCTGGCCGGCGCCTACGCCTGGGTGACCGGGTACGACAAGGGCGGCGAGTCCGTCGAGACGCGCGGCACGCCGTTGCCGGAGCGGCGCGTCACGACCCGGTTCGCCGAGCGGGTGGTGGCCGGCTGCGGTGACGTGTGGGTGGGGCTGCGCTCGCTCCAGGCGGAGCAGGAGGGGGCCGACCTCGTCCTGGACGACTTCGCCGTCAGGGACCTGGGGGAGGCCCCCGAGACCGGGTCGTGCGGGCCGCCGACCGACACGCCGGGGTTCCAGCAGGGGGCGGGTGAGGTGACCGTCCGGTTCACCGGCCGCGAGGTCGTGCGGCGGGCGAGGTGACCGGCCGGTTCACCGGCCGCGAGGACGTGCGGCGGGCCAGGTACCGCGAGGGGCCGGCGCGCCGTACGAGCTGACGGCCGGCCTCAGTGGTGGCCGTTATGTCGAGCTTGTCGTGGACGACGGCGGAGACGGCGTGGGAAACGACCACGCCGACCGGGAAGGCACGCGTTTCCGCTGCTAGCCTGGATCAGGCCCGGACGTCGCGAAACTCCAGGCGGAGCCACCTTTCCGCCTTAACCGACGCTTATCGACTCCGTGATCGGATGGTCTCCGGGCAACCGCGCGCATCCCGGCGCGGCCGCAGCGTGGAGACGAGGAGAGGGCCCGTGATCGCGTCGTCTGTGTCACTGCCAGCGAGATCAGCGATACCCTTGGTGACGACCGCCGCCCGGCTCGTCCTGGGCGGGGTGCTGATCGCGGCCGGCTGGCTGAAGATCGGCAATCCGTCCGACAGCGTCGTGGCGGTCAAGGCGTACCAGCTGCTGCCCGACTCGGTCGCCACGACGGTGGGCTACGGCCTGCCGATCCTCGAGATCGTGGTCGGCGTGCTGCTGGTGGTCGGTCTGATGACCAGGGTGGCCGGGGTGATCGCCGCGCTGCTGATGCTGGCCTTCGTCTTCGGCATCGGCTGGGCGTGGGCCCACGGTCTGCGCATCGACTGCGGCTGCTTCGGCGGCGGCGGTCAGCTCGGCGTCGGGCAGGAGCCGTCCTACCTGCTCGACATCCTGCGCGACTTCGGCCTCGTGTTGCTGGGCGCCTGGATCGTCCGGTTCTCGCCGGGCGCCTTCGCGCTCGACTCGCCGCTCGGCCTGGCCGGCGACACGGGGCAGCGCGGGCCGGGCGACGGCGACCGCGCCGACACGGAGGGGGAGGCATGACCATGAGCAAGGGGGAGCGGATGAAGTCGGCACGCGAGAAGATCAAGGAACAGCAGGCCGTGGAGCGCGTGCGTGAGCGACGCCGGCGCACCATGACCTACGTCACCGTGGGCGTCGTCGCGGTGGCCGCCGTCGGGGCCGGCTGGCTGTACGCGGCGAGCAGGTCGCAGTCGGAGGAGGCCGCGAGCGGCACGCAGGCGCCGGTCACCGTGCAGCCCGACGGCTCGGTGGTGATGGCCATGGCGGGCGTCGACAAGCCCGTCCTGGACGTCTACGAGGACTTCCAGTGCCCCGCCTGCAAGCAGCTGGAGACGGTCAGCGGCCAGACCTTCAAGAACCTCGCCGCCGAGGGCAAGGCCAAGGTCGTGTACCACCCGATCTCGATCTTCCAGCAGGAGCCCACCAAGGGCAACTCCCAGCGGGCCGGCGCCGCCGCCCGCTGCGTCGCCGACGGCCGGCAGTGGCTGGCCTTCCACGACCTGCTCTACAAGAACCAGCCGTCGGAGACCGTCAAGGGCTTCACCACCAGCGACCTCGTGAGCTGGGGCAAGGAGGCCGGCGTCACCGCCTCCGGCTTCGAGCAGTGCGTCACCTCGCAGCGGCACGCCCAGGCCCAGAGCTCGTACAGCGCCAAGATCATCAAGGAGCAGAAGATCCAGGGCACGCCCACCGTGAAGCTCAACGGCACGGACCTGCCCAACAATGTCGCCTTCGCGCCTCAGCAGCTACGCGATCAGGTCACGAAGGCGGCCAAGTAGTCCGGTGTCCGCTACCCTCACCGACATGCCCCTTGCCTCGATTCCCAGCCCTGCCCAGGGGGTCTGGTATCTCGGAATCATCCCGATCCGGGCCTACGCCCTGTGCATCGTCGCGGGTGTGATCTTCGCCGTCTGGCTGAGCGAGCGCCGCTGGCGCGCCCGCGGCGGCCAGAAGGGCACGATCATCGACATCGCCGTGCCCGCGGTGATCTTCGGCCTCATCGGCGGCCGCCTCTACCACGTCATCACCGACTGGCAGACCTACTTCGGCGAGCGCGCGATCAAGCCCGCCTACAAGGCGCTGTTCATCTGGGAGGGCGGCCTCGGCATCTGGGGCGCGATCGCCCTCGGCGGCGTCGGCGTGTGGATCGCCTGCCGCCGCCGCGGCCTGTCGCTGAGTGCCGTTGCCGACACGGTGGCGCCGGGCATCGCGTTCGCGCAGGCCATCGGCCGCTGGGGCAACTGGTTCAACCAGGAGCTGTACGGCAGCCCGACCACGCTGCCGTGGGGGCTGGAGATCGACCAGATGCACGGCGGGGAGCCGGGGGTGCTCTACCACCCGACGTTCCTGTACGAGTCGCTGTGGGACCTGGCGCTGGGCTTCGGGCTGCTGCTGATCGGCAGCCGGCTCACGCTGCGCCACGGCCGGCTGTTCGCGCTGTACGTGGCGGGCTACACCCTGGGGCGGTTCTGGATCGAGGGGCTGCGGATCGACCCCGTGGGCGGGGTGGACCACGCCGTGATGTTCCTGGGGCTGCGCATCAACCAGTGGACCGCGCTCGTGGTCTTCGTCGGGGCGCTGCTCTACTTCTGGGCGACGCGCAACAAGGACGCCGTGGAGCACGTGGTCCCGCCGCAGGCCCACTCCCTCGAAGGATCCGCAGGGCTCGAAGGCGAGGACGGGCAGGCGGCGGACCCCGCCCACCCCGCCGATCAGGCGGACGAGACCGAGGCTCCGGCGGCCTCCTCCCCGGGAGACGACGAAGAGGCCGGCGGGGAGGCGGGCGGCTCCGCCCGTACGGGTGCGGTGGAGCCGGGGGAGCGCCCGGAGGGTAGCGTTGATCCCGAGGGCGAGCCGGAGGCGGAGGGGCCGGACCGGGCGCCCGGTGAGCACGCCAGGGCAGAGGAGAAGCACGCGCGATGACCGGACGCGCGGAGATCCACCACCAGCATCGCGACGTCACCGGCGGCTGGCTGCGGCCGTCGGTGTTCGGCGCCATGGACGGCCTGGTGTCCAACTTCGCGCTCATCGCCGGTGTCGCCGGCGGCACCTCCGACGCCAAGGTCGTGCTGCTGGCCGGGGGCGCGGGCCTCGCGGCGGGTGCGTTCTCCATGGCCGGCGGCGAGTACGTGTCGGTGGCCAGCCAGCGTGAGCTGGCCCTGGCCGAGATCGCCGTCGAGCGCCGCGAGCTCCAGCACAACCCCGAGGCCGAGCAGGCGGAGCTCGCCCAGGCCCTCGTCGACAAGGGTGTCCGGCCGGACACCGCCGCCGAGGTGGCCGCCCAGATCTCCCGCGACCCCGAGGTCGCCCTGGAGGTCCACTCGCAGAACGAGCTCGGCGTCGATCCCCACACCCTGCCCTCGCCCAGGGTGGCGGCCGTCTCGTCGTTCCTGTCCTTCGCGGTCGGCGCGATCCTGCCGCTCGTGCCCTACCTGTTCGGCGTCACAGGTCTGCTGCCGTCGGCCGTGGTGTCCTGCGTGTCGCTGTTCGCCGCGGGCGCCGTGGTGTCCACGGTGACGGCGCGCAGCTGGTGGTACACCGGCCTGCGCCAGCTCTTCGTCGGCGCGCTGGCCGCCGGGCTCACCTTCGCCCTGGGCAGCCTGATCGGGGCGTCCGGGCTGTGACCACCACCAAGCAGGCGCCGCGCAAGCGGCGCCGCCCGCCGCGCTCGGACTGGCAGCTTCCGCTGCTCACCGACCTGGGCCTCGCCCCCCAACAGCAGAAGATCATTGTGATCGTCGCCACGGTCATCGGCGTCGTCGCCGCCTCGTACGCGCTCGTCGTCGCCGTGACCTCGCTCGGCAGCGGCTACATCTCCAAGCGGGAGCCCGGCGGCACGGTCGGCGGCGACGCGCTGCTGCCGGCCACCTACCACGCCTGGGCCTCGCCCAAGCTGTTCGAGCCGGTCCTCGACCGGGCCAAGGACGCCAAGCCGCTCACCGACAAGGAGGTCTTCGCCCAGAAGACCCTCACTGGCGAGAAGAAGCTCACCCTCAAGCTGGCCGCGCACCGGCTCGACGCCGACTGCGCGGCCGCGGTGTGGGGCGAGGAGCTGCGCGAGCAGGTGGCCGACGCCGAGTGCAGCCAGGCCGCGCGCGGCCTCTACACCAGCTCCGACGGCCGCTACATCGGCCAGTACACCTTGCTCAACCTGCGCGACGGGCAGGCCGCCGGGCAGCTCGTCGACGCGCTCAACCTGGGCTACCGGGGCGGCTGGGTCCAGCCGCTGGCCGCCGGCGCGACCGCGTTCCCCCGGGGCGGCCACTCCGAGGGCGCCGGCTACGCGCTCGGCCACTACGTCGGCCTGGTGTGGCTGGCCAGGACGGACGGGTCCGAGCCGACCGCCAGGGACGACTTCGTCTCCCTCGCGCTGGCGCTGCGCGGCGCCGAGAAGGCCGTCTACCGGCGGGTCGTCACGATCACGGGACCGAGGTCCTGATGCGGCGCCGTCTCATCGTGGCGCCGGCGGCCGTCGCCGGGCTCGCGGTGGTCGCCGCCGGGGCCTGGCTCTGGCTCGGCCGTGACCAGCCCCGGCCGGCCGCGCTCCGCAGTGAGCGAACCTCCGCCCTGTACTCCGTCATCGACTCCCGCCAGGCCGACGCGCGGCCGTTGACGGTGGACGAGGTCTTCACCGCCGGCACCGCCACCCTCGGCACGCTGCGGCGCGTGTCGGCCGAGCAGCTCGACGACTGCGAGGACGCGGTGTGGGGGGTCTCCGCCGCCGGGTGCACCCAGGCGCTGCGGGCCACGTACGAGGGACCGCAGGGGGTGGCGGGCCAGTTCGTCATCTTCAACCTGGCCGACGGGCGGGCAGCCGACGCCCTGGTGGCGGCGCTCGGCAAGAAAGGTTTCGTCCGCCCGGCGGCGTCCTTCGACGCCGCCCGCAGCCGGGCCGCGGCGCGGGCGATGGGCCACTACGTCACGGTGAGCTGGGTGGGCACGTCGGAGGGCGGGAAGGGCGCGGACCTGGTGAGCGCGCTCATCTCCCTCGACCGGCTCGGCCACGTGGTCCAGTCCCGCGTCGTCGCCGCCGCCTGACGCACCCCGGGCCCTCCGGGGCTCTTACCCGGTCAGGTGGCCTCCGAGGACAGCTCCCGCGTGAGCGTGTCGAGGTCGGCGAGCCGGGGGGAGGCGTCGAGACGGGTGGCCGTGGCGACGAGGATGAGCTCCGTGACCGCGATCTCGTGGGTGAGGGGCGCGATCGGCCCGGCCGCCTCGCGGGGCAGCCGTACCAGCACCTCGGCCTCGTCGGCCAGCGGCGACTCCCAGGCGTCCGTGACCAGGATCAGCCGGGCTCCGCGCCCCCGCGCCGCCCGGACGAACCGGGCCGTGTCGGGGGAGTAGCGGCGGAAGTCGTAGGCGACCACCACGTCGGAGGGTCCCAGGTCGAGCAGGGCCCGTGCGCGGGCCGGGGGTGTCTCGGGGACGCGGCGCGCTCCCGGGCGGAGGCCGGCGAGCTGGCGGACCAGGTAGTCGGCGGCCAGCTCGCTCAGCGGCCCGCCCAGCGCCCACACGCCGCCCGCCGCGGCCAGCCGGGTCGCGACCGCGTCCAGCAGCGGCCCGGTCACCGCCGCCAGGGCGCCCTCCAGGCCGGCCCGCAGCTCGTCGGCGGCGCGGACGGGGTCGGGCGGCCGGGTGACGAACTCCCGCAGCCGTGACCGGTCCGCCTCCCGGGCGCCGGCCCGTACCGCGGTCTGGAACTCGGCGAAGCCGGCGAAGCCCAGCCGGCCCACCAGACGGGAGGCGGTCGGCGGGCTGACGCCGGCCCGCTCGGCGAGGGCGCGCAGCGAGCCGAGCGCCGCGAACGGATAGTCGTCGAGGATCACCCGGGCGATCGCCCGCTCGCCCGGAGGAAGCTCGGAATAGACCTCGCCGAGGCGGGCCGCCAGCGCGTCGGACTCCATGTTGACACATGTTACACCAGGCTCGATTTGGCCATGCAGATGAAACGAATGTTATGGTCCCGGGTATGAGCACCTGGCATGGACTGATCGACAGCGCCTACCGGCGCTGGCTCCCCGTCACCGACGACACCCCCTCCGTCTCCCTCCACGAGGGCAACACCCCGCTGCTCCGCTCCGCCCACCTGTCGGCGCTGACCGGCTGCGACGTGTGGCTGAAGGTCGAGGGCGCCAACCCGACCGGGTCGTTCAAGGACCGCGGCATGACCATCGCGGTCAGCCGGGCCGCCCAGGCGGGCGCCGAGCTGGTCATCTGCGCCTCCACCGGCAACACCAGCGCCTCGGCCGCGGCCTACGCCGCCCGCGCCGGGCTCGCCGCCGCCGTCCTCATCCCGCGCGGCGCCGTCGCGCTCGGCAAGCTCGGCCAGGCCGTCCGGTACGGGGCGCGCATCGTGGAGATCGACGGCACCTTCGACGACTGCCTGCGCGTCGCCCGCGAGCTGGCCGCCCACCACCCCGTCGCGCTGGTCAACTCCGTGCGCAACGAGCTGCGGCTGGCCGGGCAGCGGACCGTGGCGTACGAGATCGTCGACGCCCTCGGCGACGCGCCCGACCTCCACTGCCTGCCGGTGGGCAACGGCGGCAACATCACCGCGACCTGGCGCGGCTACCGGACCTACGCCGCCGAGGGCCCGGCCACGCGCACCCCTCAGATGTGGGGATTCCAGGCGGCGGGCGCCGCCCCCCTCGTCCTGGGCGCGCCCGTCGCCGAGCCCGCCACGGCGGCCAGCGCCATCCGCGTCGGCAACCCGGCCACCTGGGACGGCGCCGTCACGGCCCGCGACGAGTCCGGCGGCCTGATCGCCGCGGTGACCGACGAGCAGATCTTCGACGCGTACCGCATGATCGCCCGCCACGACGGCGTCTTCGCCGAGCCCGCCTCGGCCGCGGGCGTCGCCGGCCTCCTCGACCAGCACGAGCGCGGCAACCTGCCCGCGGGGCGGCGCGTCGTCATCACCCTCAGCGGCGACGGCCTCAAGGACCCGGACGCCTCCCTGCGGGACGGCTACACCTCCACGCGGACGGGGGCGGCGACGGGCGAAGTGGCCCGCGCCCTGAACCTGGCCGCCTGACCCGGTGCCCGGATAAAACCGCTTGTCGTCGGGAGAGCATGAGGAAACGCGCATTTTAGCCACCCCCACGTGTCGCCGGATGGGGCAAGGGGAGGAATTCCCACGCAGCGTCGCCCGCGTGAAAGGAATGCCGCCATGGGCCAGGATGCCGATGTGCTGATCATCGTGCCCGCGCCTCAGCAATTCCAGGACGCCACCGGCATCGCGTGGTGCACGGCGTCCGACGGCGACTCCGGTCTGGTCATCTCCGGCTTCAGCCAGGACGGAAAAGAGGTGGGGACCCTCACGGCGGGGTTCTCGGACGGCATCGAGCTGGTCATCGCCGAAGGCTCCGAGCAGACCACGCTCACGGGCAGCATCTCGGCGCCGCAGGGGTACACCTACGAGGTCGACGGCCAGGAGGTCGGGCAGTGGGGGAGCTTCTCCCTCCACAACACCGAGGCCGGCGGCAATCCGGCCTTCACGGAACTCCTCCAGAACTGGGCTTTCGTGGGCGACTCGTTCATCACCGTTGGATACGCGCTCCAGAACGAGAACATGCTGAGTTTCTCCTGCCGGGCGCTCGCCACGGGGATGCTGCTGGAAGGCGTCAGATTCATCATCGACCAGAACAACTTCCAGGAATGGAGCAGAATAGGGGACGCCGCCCTCACTTACCTCGGCAACGATTGCGGCTCCGCCTCCATGTGAGAATGCGCGGTCGATCCAGGCGGGGGGAGCGATGAAGGGGTACGACTTCGAGGGGCCGGCGCTGGAACTCGGCGCGCTGGTGCGTGCGGACGGCGCCGCCGATCCGGCGGAGCGGATCCGGATCCCCCTGAGCATGCTCAACCGGCACGGACTGGTGGCCGGCGCCACCGGAACCGGGAAGACCAAGACCCTCCAGCTCATGGCCGAGCAGCTCGCGGCCCAGGGAGTCCCCGTCTTCCTCGCCGACATCAAGGGCGACCTGTCCGGGCTCGCCTCGCCGGGCACGGCCTCCGACCGCGTCACCCGGCGTGCCGCCGAGGTCGGGCAAACCTGGCAGCCCGTGGCCTGCCCGGTGGAGTTCTTCTCGTTGGGCGGGCTCGGGTCCGGCATCCCGATCCGCGCCACCATGACCGCCTTCGGGCCGACCCTGCTGGCCAAGGTCCTCGGACTCAACGAGACGCAGGAGTCGTCACTCGGACTGATCTTCTACTTCGCCGACAAGCACGGCATGCCGCTGCTCGACCTCAAGGACCTGATCGCGGTCATCCGGTATCTGACCGCCACGCCGGAGGCGCTGAGCGGGATCGGCGGGCTGTCGGCGGCGACGGCCGGGGTCATCCTCCGCGCCTTGACCAACTTCGAGGCCCAAGGCGCCGAGGCGTTCTTCGGCGAGCCGGAGTTCGACGTGCGCGACCTGCTCCGGGTGACGCCGGACGGCCAGGGGACGGTCTCCGTCCTGGAACTGCCCGCCGTGCAGGACCGGCCGCAGCTCTTCTCCACCTTCCTGATGTGGCTGCTCGCCGACCTCTTCCACGAGCTTCCCGAGGTGGGCGACGCCGACAAGCCGAAGCTCGTGTTCTTCTTCGACGAGGCGCACCTGCTGTTCGACGACGCGTCCAAGGCGTTCCTGCAGTCGATCGCCCAGACGGTGCGGCTGATCCGGTCGAAGGGCGTGGGCGTGTTCTTCGTGACCCAGACGCCGAACGACGTGCCGGGCGACGTGCTGGCCCAGCTCGGCGCGCGGGTGCAGCACGCGCTGCGCGCCTTCACCCCGCAGGACGCCAAAGCGCTCAAGTCCACCGTCTCGACCTTCCCCGCCTCCTCCTACGACCTGGAGCGGCTGCTCACCGAGCTCGGCATCGGCGAGGCCGTCGTCACGGTCCTGTCGGAGACCGGCGCGCCGACCCCGGTGGCCTGGACGCGCCTGCGCGCCCCTCGGACGCTCATGGCGCCGTCGAGCCCGGACATGATCGCGAACGTCATCGCCGCCTCGCCGCTCCAGCAGAAGTACGGCACGGCGATCGACCGCCAGTCCGCCTACGAGATCCTCGCCGCGAAGCTGACCCCGGAGCGGCCCGCCGAGACTCCTGCGGCCCCCTCCGGCCAGACCGAACGCGAGCCGGAAGGGCAGCGGGAGCGGGAGGAGCCGAAGCGGTCCGTGCTGGACAGCGTGCTGGAGTCGAAGGAGCTCCGCTCCCTGGCACGGTCGGCGGCGTCCACCTTCGGCCGGGAGATCACCCGATCCATCTTCGGTACCGCCCGCCGCGGACGACGCTGAGCCGTGGTCTCACGTTCGCTCCGGTGCAGATCCCGAGGACGCACCGTCGAGCGTGGGAGCGAGGACGTCTTCGTCCCGGCCGACCGCCATGCGGATGACGTAGTCGGGCTCTCCCCGGCTCTCCGGCAGGAGCCGGACACGGCCGCCCCGATGGACGCCGTCGGCCCGTAGCGGACAGGCGGGACGGCGTCCCCCGATCCTGACAGCATCACCGGTATGAAAGGCGTCGCGGCCCTCGCCAACCCCCGCTTCCGGCTGCTGCTGCTCGGGCAGACGGCCGCGGTCATGGGCGAGCAGATGTTCGCCGTGGCGATCACCGTGTCGGTCCTCCACGCCGGTGGCGACGCGGTCTCGCTCGGGCTGGTCCTCGCCGCGCGCGGGATCACGCTCGTCGCCTTCCTCCCCGTCGGCGGCGTGTGGGCCGACCGGGTGCCGCGGCGGCGCCTGGTGATGGCGGCCTACGGCGCCCAGGCGCTCCTGGCCGGAGCGCTGGCCCTGCCCGCCACGCCCTCGATCTGGGGCGCGGCGGCCGTGGTCCTGCTGGCCGGCGCAGCGGAGGCGTTCATCCGGCCCGCGTTCAACGGGCTCCTGCGCGGCGTTCTCACCGACGAGGAGCGCGTCTCGGGCAGGTCGCTGGTCGGCGTGTCGATCCGCAGCGGCATCATGGCCGGACCGGCCGCGTGCGTGGGGCTGATCGCCGTGGCAGGGACCCGGGTGGCGTACGCGATCACCATGGTGATCTTCGCGGCCACGGTCGTGGCGCTCCGGTGGGTCACGGAGCCGCGGCGGATCCCGGCGCCCCGCGCGTCGTTCGCCGAGGACATCCGCGCCGGCGTCGCCGAGGCGCGGCGCCGCCCGTGGGTGCGTGCCATCCTCGTCTTCTCCGCGGTCAACCTGGTGTTCGTCCTGGCGCCGACACAGGTGCTGCTGCCCGTCGTGAGCACCGCCGCGTTCGGGTCGCCCGCCGTGTACGGGGCGGCGCTCACGTGCTACGGGATAGGCGGCCTGGCCGGCGGTCTGGTGACCCTGGCGTGGCGGCCCCGCGCCGTGGGCGTCGTGGCGTTGACCGCGATCGTCCTCTACGCGGCGGCGCCGCTGTCCCTGCTGCTCGCGCCGTCGCCGCTGCCGGTCCTCGCGGCGTACGCGGTCGCCGGGGCGGGGGTGGAGATCTACGCGATCCACTGGGAGGTCGCCCTGCAGCGCGAGATACCGGACCGGCTGATCGGACGGATCAGCTCGTTCGCCTGGCTGTGCAGTTTCGGGCTCATGCCGTTCGGCCAGGCGCTGACCGGGCCGCTGGCCCGGCTGGCGGGCCCGGACGCGGTGCTCGCGGGCGCGGCGGCCGTCATCCTCCTCGTGCCTCCGGCGCTGCTCCTGGTACGGGGCATGGCGCATTTCCGCACGCCCGGCGACATCCCGGACGTCGATCCCGTGAGCAGGTGACGGCCGCCGCCCCCGGGCGTACGACGGTCATCGCTCGGCGGAGGCGCGGCGGCGGTGCTCCCTCAGCAAGGTCAGCAGGACGGCGACGCCCGTGACGATCGCGATCGCGTGCTCGGCCACGGCCACGCCCCGATACTCGTACGGCCGGTAGGCGCCGGGCAGCAGCACCCACAGCAGCTTCCACGACCCCCAGGCGAACAGCGAGCCCGAGGCGACGAAGCCGGCGGCCATGGGCAGCCACAGCGGCGTCCGCGGGCCGCCCCACCGGCTGAGCGCCCACACGCTCCAACCCGCCAGGGCCGCGCACAGCGCGCCGTCGCCGACCAGAACCCGCGCGTTCGCGTCCCATCCGGCGAGGGCCGCCGGATCCAGGCCGGCCCGCCCGCCCGCCGCCCAGGACGACCACACCACGGCGAGCGCCGCGACCGGGAGCAGCGTCCACGCGCGGCCCGCCTCCGGGCCCGGCCGGCCCACCCGCCCCGCGAACGCGTGCGGCCACCGCTCCGCCAGGTAGATCGGCAGGGCGACGACCAGCCCCACCGCCATCCCGGCGAACCCCACCGAGATGAACACCGCCTCCCACGCCGGCATGGCGGCGCCGTCGCCCGGCGAGGGCGGGTCCTGCTCCAGGAAGCCGCTGACCAGCATGTACGGCAGCAGGGACACGAGGAAGCCGCTGCCGATCCAGGCGAACGGCAGCACCAGCCAGGCCGGCAGCCGCATCCCCCACGACTGCCCGAGCGCCAGGCCCAGGGTGATCCCGGTCAGCGCCATCACGACCGTGACGAGGTTGAGCATCACCCAGTCGGCCGTGCCGTGACGCAGCTCCAGGGTGATCCAGACGATCTTCACCGCGAGGTAGAGGGACATCGAGCCCGCCGCGACGAACGCGGCGGCGCGGCGCAGCATCGTGCGCCTGCGGCTCCCGGCGCTCTCGCTGGTGATACCGCGACTCCTGTCGCTGCGGTTATCGAATTCGGCGTGCATGGTCATGAGCCTCGCGGCCCGCCGGACATCCGCGCCTCCCCGGGAAGAGGCATGCGCCTCCCCCGGCTGAGGGAGGGCCGCCCGCCCCGGGGCCATCGGTCCCAGTACGACGTCACTGGCCCATCAGTGGTCACCCGTCAGTCAACGGTCACCCCCGCCGCGAGGTCACTCCTCCGTCAGGGCGGTCTCGTCGACGAGACCGCGCAGGCGGGCATTGGCGTGTTCGAGGGCGAGGAGGGTGTTCTCGCGCTGCTCCTCGCTCACCCCGCCCATCGCCTCCTCCGCGAGCTCGGCCCAGGCGCGCTCGATCCGGGGGACCAGCGCGTGGCCGGCCTCCGTGACGACGATGCGCACCTGGCGGCGGTCCGTGGGCACCGGCTCGCGGCGGAACCAGCCGCCGCCCTCCAGCCGGGCGAGGCTGCGGGTGGCGGTCGGCGGTTCGATCCCGAGCCGGGCCGCGAGCTCCGAGACCGTGATCCCCTCCGGCTCCTGCGCGAGGAACCACAGCATGACGTCCTGCCCCGGGTGCAGCCCGAGCGCCGCCAGCTTGCGGGCCTTGGCGGCGCGGTAGAGCTTGCTCATCTTGTTCAGCGCCCGGTTGACGCGGATCGCCTCGGTCGTGTCCACGGGACCATCCTACAGATGTATAGTCGGCTAATAAGTAGTCGGCTAACTATCTGGAGGGATCATGGATCTGGGGCTCGGAGGGCGCGTGGTCCTGGTCACCGGGGCTTCCGGCGGCATCGGCCGGGCGATCGCCGCGACGTTCGCCCGCGAGGGCGCTCTGGTCGCCGCCGGATGGCACAGCGACGAGGAAGGCGCGCGCGGCCTCGTCGAGGAGATCGCAGGCTCCGGCGGGAAGGCCGTCGCGGTGCGCGTCGACCAGAGCGACCCGGAGTCGATCACGTCCGCGGTGGGCGAGGTCGAGCGCGGGCTGGGCGCCGTGGCCGTCCTCGTCGCCAACGCGGTGGCCTGGCCGCAGAGGGGGCCGGAGAGCTGGCGGACGCTGAACGACGGCTTCACCGCGAACGTGACCGGGACGCTGATGCTGGTCGACGCGGTGCTCCCCGGGATGCGGAGCGCCGGGTGGGGACGGCTGGTGCTGATCTCGTCCGACGTGGTGGACCAGCCCATGCCGGCGGGCGTGACGTACCCGGCGGCCAAGGGCGCGCTGGAGGCGGCCGCGAAGGTGCTCGCCGTCAGGGAGGCCGGGCACGGCGTGCTCACGAACGTCGTACGGCCCGGCTTCACCCTCACCGACCGGGTGCTGTCCACGCCGTGGCTCGGGCAGGGCGCCGTGGACGCCGAGAGCGCGGAGACGCCGACGGGACGTATCTGCACGCCGGAGGACGTGGCGTCGGCGGCGGCCTACCTCGGCTCGGCGGCCAACGGGCACGTCAACGGCGAGATCCTGTCGGTGGCGGGCGGCCGGCACCTCACTCGCTAGGACGCCCGGGGGCGCGGGGTCGCCGTCGGTGGAAAGGGGTCTGCCCCGGGCTCCCGGTCGGTGGAAAGGGGTCTGCCCCAGGTCCCGGTCGGTGGAAAGGGGGCCTGCTCCGGGCCGGCGGAAGGGGAGGGGGCTGGGCAGCGGGGGGGTGGGCCGCGGTCAGCGGCGGATCGTCTGGATGTAGGCGGTCGCCGTGCCCGTGGCCACCGGCCTGCCGTCGGGGCCGGTCAGCTCGCCCGCGAGGAAGCACACCTCTCTGCCGCGCCGCACGACCCGGCCCCGCCCCACGAGCCGTCCGGGACGGGCCGGGCGGAGGAACTGGACGTGGAGGTCGAGCGTCGGCGCGAACCGGTCGGCCGGAAGCGTGAGGGCCAGCGCCGGACCCATGGTGTCGTCGAGCATCGCGGCCAGGAAACCGCCCTGGATCACGCCCACGGGGTTGGTGAACCGCTCACCGGCCTCGAACGCCACCTCGATCGTGCCCTGCTCCGGGTCCATCGCGATGAGCTCCCATCCCAGGGTGGCCGCCGCGGGCGACGGCGGGACGCGCCCCGTGATCACGTCCCAGATCGGCCCGCGCCGGTCGGTCTCCGCATCGGTGGCATGTCGGCCGGTCTCCGTGTCCATGGGACGCATTCAACAGCGCGCCACCGACATTTCTCCGGCCGGCACCCGAGAAGGCTCACGTGGGCGGCTCCCTCTCGACCGTCAGGACGGCGCGGGGCTCGGGTGAGTCCGGGGTGAGGAGGCTCAGAGGGCGGTCGCGGCGGCGGTCAGGGCGGCGCCCGCGTCCGGGATCGGCTCGCCGTGCCCGACGCAGGCGACCTTCACGTCCAGCCGCGCCAGCCGGGCGAACGAGCGGAGCACCTCGGCGCGGTCCAGGTTGAACACCCCGGGCGTCACCCGCCCGCCGACGTGCGCCACGGTGTCCCCGGTGAACAGCACTCCCGGCCCGGGCAGGTGGACGGCGATGCTTCCGTCGGTGTGCCCCGGCGTGGCGATCACCCGGGCCCCGCCGCCGAAGGCGATCACGTCGCCGTCCTCCAGCTCACGGTCCACGCGGCAGGGCGGCGCGGGCGGCAGCAGGTGGGCGCCCAGGTGGCGGTGCAGGGCGCGTTCCTCGTCGGTGAAGGCCGGCGGCGGGCCGGGCACGTCCCCGCGGATCACCGGCGCCTCCCGCCGGTGCGCCATCACGCTCACCTCGCCCCAGCCGGAGATCTCGGCCGCCGCGCCGCAGTGGTCCTCGTGGAAGTGGGTGAGCACGACCTGCCGCACGTCCGTCGTACGGCGGCCGAGCCGGCCGAGCGCCTCGGCGATGTCCGGGCCCGAGGTGGCGATGCCGGTGTCGACGAGGGTCAGCGCGCCTTCGTCGTCCCACACGTACATCTGCCCGAACTCCAGCACCACCAGGTGCAGCTCGGGGCGGATCTCCACGATGTCCACAGCGATGTCCCCCTCGTTGTCGGAGTCCCAGCGAAGCGGCGGCCGGTCCCGGTGTCCAACAGCGGTTCAGGCCGGATTGACAACCGGTGGTTGTCGGTCCAGGCTCGTCCGGCATGGAGGCGGACATCCACGGCCTGCGGGCGTTCGCCGTCGCCGCCGAGGAGCTGCACTTCGGGCGGGCGGCGGCGCGGCTGCACCTCAGCCAGCAGGCGCTGTCCAAACGCGTCCGCCGGCTGGAGGACGCCCTGGGGGAGCGGCTGTTCGAGCGGACCACGCGAAGCGTGGAGCTGACCGCGGCCGGACGGCGGTTGCTTCCCGCGGCGGTGGAGGCCCTGACCGCGTTCGACCGCGCCGTCCGGGGCGCCCGCGCGGACGGCGAGCCGCTGCGCGTCGACGTCTACGACGAGCGGTTCACCCCGTTGCGGATGCTGCGCGAGGCGGCTGAGCCGGACCCGCCCCTGCGGGTCGAGCTGAGCATGAGACAAGGGCTGTCCGTGGCGCTGCCCGCCCTGCGGCGCGGGGAGCTCGACGCGGCGTTCGGCCGGGTGCACGACACGCCGGGTCCGTGGCCCGCCGAGCTGGCGTGCCGCCTCGTACGGCTGGAGCCGCTGCACGCCTTCCTGCCCGAGGACCACCTCCTGGCCGGCAGGGCGGTGCTGAGCCCCGCGGACCTGCGGGAGCACGGCATCGCCATGCCCGACCCGGCGGGCGCCGCGGAGTGGCGCGGCTACCTGAGGCGGCTGTGCGAGCGGTTCGGCGTCCCGCTCCGTTTCACCGAGCCGGCCATCGGGCAGCGGCACCTGGTGGAGGGGTTCCTGCGGGAGAAGGCCGCCGTCGGGCTGGGGGAGAGCAGCATCGACGCGTCCGGCAGCGGGCTGCGCCGGGTCCCGATCGCCGATCCGGAGATCCTGCTGCCGTGGTCGATCGTCTGGCGCCGGCACGACCCGCGCCCGCCGCTGCGGACGCTGCTCCGGCGCCTGGGCCGCGGCCCCGCGCTCCCCGCGCCGGGCGACCCGCGGCGGTGGGTGCCGGACACCGACCGCCGGCCCGTGGACGCCTGACCGGCCCGTGCGGGTTCGACCGTGACGGCCGCCGGGCGAACCCTGAAACCTCAGCTCGGACGGCTGGCCTCCATCGGGCGCTGGGCGGCGAGGGCGCGGGCGGCGGCGACCACGGCCGTGCGGCGGCGTGCGAGGGCGGCCCGCTCGTCGTCCTCGTCCAGCACCAGGCGGCAGAGCTGCGGCACCGCGAAGTTCCACGCCACCAGGCCGAGCAGCGTGAACATCCAGTCCTGCGCGGCGCGGGTGCGCGCCGGCTCGTCCAGGTCCGCGGCGACGCCCGAGCCGACCAGGTCGCGCACGTTGTCCCGGTACGCGGCGCGTCGCTCGTCCTCGCCCTGGAGCGGGCCGGCGCCGTTCTCCAGCGCCTCCCACAGCAGCATCCGGATCAGCTCCGGATGCTCCTGGTACCAGTCGAAGAGCTGCCCGACGGACTCGCCCAGCGCGTTGGGGTCGATCGAGCCGGTGTGGCACACCTCGTCCACCTTGGCGCGCACGACCGCGCCGAACAGCTTCTCCTTGCCGCCGAAGTACAGGTAGATGGCCTGCTTGTTGGCCCTGGCGGCGGCGGCGATCCGCTCGACCCGCGCCCCGGCCAGGCCGCAGGCGGCGAACTCGGCGGTGGCGGCCTCGAAGATGCGCCGCCGGGTGGCCTCCGCGTCGTAGCTCATGCCCTGAATTAAACCATCCAGTTGACACTGCTGGCGGAATGCGGGCAGGATCTAAACCAACCAGATGGTTTACTCCCGGAGGACGTCATGACGACCGCCACCGCACCCGCTCCCTCTTCCATTCCCGTACGCTCACCGGTGCCCACGGGCCTCGGCGGCTCGACGACCGTCGTCGTGGGCGGCAGCTCGGGGATCGGTCTGGCCGCGGCCACCCTGCTGCGCGGCCTCGGCGGCCGGGTGGTGCTGGTCGGCCGTGACCCCGCACGGCTGGCCGCCGCGGTCGCCCGCGTCCGCGAGGCGGCGGGCTCGTCCGCCGCCGGTCAGGTCCGGAAGGACGACCAGGCCCGGGAAGACGGCCAGGGCCGGGCCCGGGGAGACGACAAGGCGCAGGGGGACGGCAAGGCGCAGGGAGACGGCAAGGCGCAGGGAGACGGTGACGCGCCGGCGGACGACGGGGTGCTCGGCGTGGCGGCCGACGGGGCCGACGAGGAGGCGCTGGCCCGTGCCTTCGACGGGGCCGGCTCCGTCGACCACGTGCTCGTCACGAGTGGCGGCCTGGTGGGCTTCGGGCCCGTCACCGAGGTCTCGGCCGGCGACGTCCGCGCGGTCTTCGAGGAGCGGGTCTGGGGCGCCTTCACCGCCGCCCGCCTGGCGGCCGGGCGGCTCCCCGCGGGCGGCTCGATCACGTTCAGCTCGGGTACGTACGCGCTGCGCCCGACCCCAGGCATGACCGGCCCTCTGGCGGCCATCGGGGCCGTCGAGACCTTCACCCGCGGGCTCGCCGTCGAGCTCGCGGCCCGCCGGGTGCGGGTGAACGCCGTCCGCTACGGCGTGATCGACACGCCGCTGATGCGCGGCGCCTCGGGGCTGGCCACCGACGCCGCCATGGCCGCCGCCGGCTCGGCCACCCTGCTCGGCAGGTACGGCACCGCGGAGGAGGCGGCCGCGTCGGCCCTGTTCCTCATGGCCAACCCGTACGTCACCGGACAGGTGATCACCGTGGACGGCGGCCAGAGCCTCGTGTGACGGGGGGCACGGGGCGAGAGGTCAGCGGCCCTCGCCGGCCCGGCGCACCGCCTCGCCGATGATCTCCTCGGCGCACTGCCGGGGCTCCCAGCCCCGGGTGCTGCTGCTCTTGCCGGGCTCCAGGTCCTTGTACACGTCGAAGAAGTGGCCGATCTCGTTGAGCACGTACCACTGCACGTCCTCCAGGTCGCGCACGTGGTCCGCGCGCGGGTCGCCGGCCGGGACGCAGAGGATCTTCGCGTCCGGCCCGCCCTCGTCGGTCATCCAGAACGCCGCGATCGGCCGCGCGCAGATCACGCACCCGGGGAACGTGGGCGTCTCCAGGAGCACCATGGCGTCCAGCGGGTCGCCGTCCTCGGCCAGGGTCTCCGTGACGTACCCGTAGTCGTAGGGGTAGGCCGTCGAGGTGAACAGCAGCCGGTCCAGCCGGATCCGCTGGATGGCCTGGTCCATCTCGTACTTGTTGCGCGATCCCCCCGGCGTCTCCACGACCACGTCAACCCGCATGCGGCACCCCCTTACGGCGCTCCTCCCATGATAGGACGGCGCCTCGCGGGCGAGCGGATCGCGCCTGGGGTCCCTACCATGTGCGGTATGGACGATCTCCCGGTCTACGACGTGGTGCTCCTCCCGCCGCCGGACGTCAACGCCCGCTCCGCCGAGCTGAGCCGGAGATGCGCCGAGCCGGCCCCCACCGAGTTCGTCCTGCGCGAGGACGGGCCGTACCCGCACGTCTCGCTCTACATGGCCAATTTCACGGCGGCCCGGTGCGCAATCGCGGTCGAGCGGCTGCGCGACATCAGCGCGCGCACGCCCGCGCTCCATCTGGCGGCCGACCGGTTCGCGGGCAACGAGCACGGCATGTTCGAGCTGTTCTACGTCAAGACCGGCGCCGTCACACGGCTGCAGGAGGACGTCATCGCCGCCCTCGCCCCGTTGCGCACCGGCCTGCGCCGCCTCGACCCGGTCGGCCGCGTGCTCGCCGACCACCGGCTCACCGCCCCGCCGCCCGCCCGCGACAACCTCGACAGGTACGGCTACGACGAGGTGGGCGACCTGTTCCGCCCGCACGTCACGATCACCCGGTTCCGGGAGCGGGGACGGCGGGCCGAGGACGCGACTCTGCCGCCGGCCGAGTCGTTCACCGCGACGTACGACACGCTGGCGCTGTGCGTCATGGGCGAGCACGGGACGTGCACGGAGCTGGTCGAGACGTTCGCCCTGGCCGCCGACCCGGTCCAGCCGTCCCCCGTCGCGTCGTAGGAGGTCACGCGGCCGGGCCGCGCGCGCCCGTCAGCCGGGAAGGGTGCCGGACAGGGCCCTGACCGTGGCGGCCACCTGGGCGGGGAGGCTCTCCAGGCGGTGCAGGGGCGCCTCCAGCGGCGTCAGGCCCTCCGCCCACGGGGCCGTCTGCCGGATCAGGGCGCGGGCCTCGTTCTTGGTGAGCGTGGCGCCCTGCTCGCGGGCCAGGGCGATGAGCGCCTCGCGCCAGGTGTTGGCCAGCCGCCCGTGGGCGTTGTCGAGGATGCGCCGCAGCGCCGCCCCCGCCGCGTCCGCGGGCTGCGGCTGCCGTACCGCCTCCACCACGTCGCCGGCGCCGGTCGTCGCGTACACCTCCGACAGGAAGCTGGGCAGCGGGCCGGGCGGCCCGGTGAGGACGGCCCGCACGTGCTCGGCCCGGGTGGCCAGGAGCAGGCGCGGCAGCGCCGCCTCCAGGCCGGGCGGCACCGCGACGGCCACCCGGCGGACGGCGGCGGCGTAGGGCTTGGCGAGCCACGTGGTGATCTTGACCCGCGGCTGCGGCAGCTCCCTGGGCCAGTCGCCGACCAGCAGGTCGGCCCCCTCGGCGGCCTCGGCCGGGACCGGGGAGACCGGCGCGGTGGACTCGACCGACTGCGGGCCCTGCGTGTAGATGGCGGTCGAGAGCCGCTCGACACGGGCGGCCACCGCGGGGCGGGTGCGGGAGGTGGGCCGCAGCACGTACAGGTCGGCGGCCGAGCCGATGGCCTCCGCGCCGTCGTAGCGGTTGAAGTCCGGATAGATCGCCTCGTAGGCGAGGTTGAGCGCCGACAGCGCCCCCTGCACCTTCAGGGCCAGCGCCGGCGTGCGCTCGCTCGCCCCGTACGCCAGCAGCACCCGCCCGTCCGGCTTGACGCCCTCCAGGGCGCGCGCCACGAACAGCCCCACCCCCTCCGGCGTGTACGGCGGGTCGGTGACGGCCAGGTCGTGGTCCGTCGCGGACGGCGGCAGGCCGAGCCGCAGGTCGGCCCAGCGGGTGCGGACCCCGAGGTCCTGGGCGTCGATGTGGCGCAGGATGCGCTCGTCGATGTCGACGACGGTGACGTCGGTCTCGGGGTGGACGAGCTTGACGGCCAGCGAGGTCAGGTCGTGGTCGCCCACGCACAGCAGCCGCGCGCCGGGCAGCCAGAACCGGGCGCCGAGCAGCAGCGCCCGGCGCAGCACGGTCTCGGGGGTGGCGGCCACGTGGTCGAGCGCGTGCCGTGAGCGCGGGCCGGACGCGACGAGCTCCGTCAGCCGCTCCAGCACGTGCCGGTAGTGGGGCAGCAGGTGGGCGACCGGGTCCTCGGGCGGCGGGGCCATGGCCAGCAGGTCCTGGTAGCCGGGGGAGTCGGCGGGCGGCACCCGGAAACGCTCGTCGCCGGAGCGCTCCAGCCGCACCTCGCGCAGCAGCGCCTCGATCGTCCGCCGCGAGGTGGCCGTCTCCCGGACCAGGTCCGCCAGGGTCCACCACTGGCCGTCGCACAGGAGGGTGAGGGCGTGCCTGAGCCGCCTGCTGTCCACCCCGGCCTCGGTGAGCAGCCGCTCCACCCCGTCACGGTCCATGCCTGAAACCCTATCGGCCCCGCGCAAGGGAATTCGGGGCATGGTTTACGGTGTTGCCCGAGTGGATATGCCCAGCTCCAGATAGGTGCAATGTTCGCAATGCGGACAGAGCGGGCACCATGTGAGATGGGTGCGGTAACCTCTACGCACAACGCAGCAGGGCCAACGTCGTCCCCGCCTGTTGAGCAGTTCTGGACAGACGATGACGACGGGAGGGATTCAATGCCTGCTGCCCACCTCGGGTTTCCTGAGCCCCAGGGCCTTTACCACCCCGCCAACGAGCATGACGCCTGCGGCGTGGCCATGGTGGCCGACGTCGCCGGCCGCCGCGGGCACGGGATCGTGGTCAAGGCGCTGACGGCGCTCCTCAATCTCGACCACCGGGGGGCGAAGGGTAGCGAGCCGGACACCGGCGACGGAGCCGGCATCCTCACGCAGATCCCCGATGCCTTCCTGCGCGGGAGCGTGGACTTCGCGCTGCCCGAGGCCGGTCGCTACGCCGCCGGCATGGCGTTCCTGCCGGCCGGCGAGGCCGAGCGCGCCGCCGCCGTGCGGCTGATCGAGCAGCTCGCCGCCGAGGAGAGCCTGACCGTGCTCGGCTGGCGCGAGGTGCCGGTCGACCGGGCCCTTCCCGGGCCGAGCGCGCGGGCGGTCATGCCGCACTTCGCGCAGCTGTTCGTCGCCGGCCCGGCCGGCGAGTCGGGCATCGAGCTCGACCGCCTGGCCTTCTGCCTGCGCAAGCGCGCCGAGCACGAGGCCGGCGTGTACTTCCCCTCGCTGAGCTCCCGCACGATCGTCTACAAGGGCATGCTCACCCCCGAGCAGGTCGAGCCGTTCTTCCCCGACCTGGCCGACGAGCGCTACGAGACGGCGATCGCGCTGGTCCACTCGCGCTTCTCCACCAACACGTTCCCGAGCTGGCCGCTGGCCCACCCGTACCGCTACATCGCGCACAACGGCGAGATCAACACGGTCAAGGGCAACCGCAACTGGATGCGCGCCCGCGAGGCGATGCTGTCCTCCGCCCACATCCCGGGCGACATCTCGCGGCTCTTCCCGATCTGCGACCCCGACGGCAGCGACACCGCCAGCTTCGACGAGGCGCTGGAGCTGCTGCACATCGGCGGCCGGAGCCTCCCGCACGCCGTGCTCATGATGATCCCGGAGGCGTGGGAGAACCACACCGAGATGGACCCGGCCCGCCGGGCCTTCTACGAGTTCCACTCCTCGATGATGGAGGCGTGGGACGGCCCCGCCTCGATCACCTTCACCGACGGCACGCTCGCCGGCGCCGTCCTCGACCGCAACGGCCTGCGCCCCGGCCGCTTCTGGGTGACCGCCGACGGCCTGGTCGTGCTGGCCTCCGAGGCCGGCGTGCTCGACTTCGCCCCCGGCGACGTGGTCCGCAAGGGCCGCCTGCAGCCCGGCCGGATGTTCCTCATCGACACCGCCCGCGGCAAGATCATCGAGGACGACGAGATCAAGGCCGAGCTCGCCGCCGAGCTGCCGTACGAGGACTGGCTGCACGCCGGCCTGGTGCGCTTCGAGGAGCTGCCCGCCCGCCAGCGGGAGGTCCCGACCCACGAGGCGCTGGTCAAGCGGCAGCAGACCTTCGGCTACACCGAGGAAGAGCTGCGGATCATCCTGTCGCCGATGGCGAGGACGGGCGCCGAGCCGATCGGCTCGATGGGCACCGACACGCCCGTCGCGGTGCTCAGCGAGAAGCCGCGGCTGCTGTTCGACTACTTCACGCAGCTGTTCGCGCAGGTCACCAACCCGCCGCTGGACGCCATCCGCGAGGAGCTGGTCACCTCCCTGGCCAGCGTGCTCGGCCCCGAGGGCAACCTGCTCGACCCCGGCCCCACCTCCTGCCGCCAGCTCGTCCTGCCGTACCCGGTGATCGACAACGACGAGCTCGCGAAGATCATCCACATCAACGACGAGGGCGACCTGCCCGGCTTCCACCCGCACGTCGTCTCCGGCCTCTACCAGGTGTCGGGCGGCGGCGAGGCGCTGCTGCACCGCCTGGAGGAGATCCGCGCCGAGGTGTCCGAGGCGATCGCGGAGGGCGCGCGCATCATCGTGCTGTCCGACCGCGGCTCCTCGGCCGAGCTGGCGCCCATCCCGGCGCTCCTGCTGACCGGCGCGGTGCACCACCACCTGATCCAGGAGAAGACCCGCACCAAGATCGGCCTGGTCATCGAGACCGGCGAGGCCCGCGAGTGCCACCACATGGCGCTGCTCATCGGCTACGGCGCCGGCGCGGTCAACCCGTACCTCGCGATCGAGACCGTCGAGGACCTCGTCGAGACCGGCGTCATCCCGGGCGACAAGCGCAAGGCCGCGCGCAACCTCATCAAGGCGTACGGCAAGGGCGTCATCAAGGTCATGTCCAAGATGGGCGTCTCGACCGTGGCCTCCTACACCGGCGCGCAGATCTTCGAGGCGCTCGGCCTGAGCCAGGAGGTCATCGACTCCTGCTTCACCGGCACCACCTCCCGGCTCGGCGGCGTCGGCTTCGACGTGCTGGCCCGCGAGGTCGCCGAGCGGCACCGCCACGCCTACCCGCGCGTGCCCAACGCGCACCGCAGGCTCCAGGTCGGCGGCGAGTACCAGTGGCGGCGCGAGGGCGAGCCGCACCTGTTCAACCCCGAGACGGTCTTCAAGCTGCAGCACGCCACCAGGACGCGCCGCTACGAGATCTTCAAGGAGTACACCGAGATGGTGGACTCCCAGGCCGAGCGGCTCATGACCCTGCGGGGCCTGTTCACGTTCAAGACCGGCCGGACGCCGATCCCCATCGAGGAGGTCGAGCCGGTCTCCGAGATCGTCAAGCGGTTCTCCACCGGCGCGATGTCGTACGGCTCGATCTCGATGGAGGCGCACGAGACGCTCGCCATCGCGATGAACCGGCTCGGCGGCAAGTCCAACACCGGCGAGGGCGGCGAGGACCCCGAGCGCCTCTACGACCCCGAGCGCAGGTCGGCCATCAAGCAGGTGGCCTCCGGCCGGTTCGGCGTCACCAGCGAGTACCTCGTCAACGCCGCCGACCTGCAGATCAAGATGGCCCAGGGCGCCAAGCCCGGTGAGGGCGGCCAGCTGCCCGGCCACAAGGTCTACCCGTGGGTCGCCAAGACGCGGCACTCCACGCCCGGCGTCGGCCTCATCTCGCCGCCGCCGCACCACGACATCTACTCCATCGAGGACCTCGCCCAGCTCATCCACGACCTGAAGAACTCCAACCCCGCGGCGCGCGTGCACGTCAAGCTCGTCGCCGAGGTCGGGGTCGGCACGGTCGCGGCGGGCGTGTCCAAGGCGCACGCCGACGTGGTGCTCATCTCCGGGCACGACGGCGGCACCGGCGCCTCCCCGCTCACCTCGCTCAAGCACGCGGGCGCGCCCTGGGAGCTCGGCCTGGCCGAGACCCAGCAGACGCTGCTGCTCAACGGGCTGCGCGACCGCATCGTCGTGCAGGTCGACGGCCAGCTCAAGACCGGCCGCGACGTCGTCATCGCCGCCCTGCTCGGCGCCGAGGAGTACGGCTTCGCCACCGCTCCGCTCGTCGTCTCCGGCTGCGTCATGATGCGGGTCTGCCACCTCGACACCTGCCCCGTGGGCGTCGCCACGCAGAACCCCGAGCTGCGCAAGCGCTTCAGCGGCAAGCCCGAGTTCGTGGTGAACTTCTTCGAGTTCATCGCCGAGGAGATCCGCGAGTACCTCGCCGAGCTCGGCTTCCGCTCGCTGGACGAGGCCATCGGCCACGCCGAGCTGCTCGACATCTCCGCGGCCGAGAACCACTGGAAGGCAGCCGGCCTGGACCTGTCGCCGATCCTGCACCGGCCGGAGCTGCCCGAGGGCACCCCGCTGCGGCGCACGATCGAGCAGGACCACGGCCTCCAGCACGCCCTCGACAACACGCTCATCCAGCTCGCCGAGGGAGCGCTCAACGACGGCACCCCCGTCACGCTGGAGCTGCCCATCCGCAACGTCAACCGCACGGTCGGCACCATGCTCGGCCACCAGGTGACCAAGCGGTACGGCGGAGCCGGCCTGCCCGACAACACGATCGACATCTCCTTCACCGGCTCGGCGGGCAACTCGCTCGGCGCGTTCCTGCCGCGCGGCGTCACGCTGCGGCTGACCGGCGACGCCAACGACTACCTCGGCAAGGGCCTGTCCGGCGGCCGCATCACGGTCCGCCCGCACGACGAGGCGCCGCTCGACGGCCACATCATCGCCGGCAACGTCGCCCTGTACGGCGCGACCTCCGGCGAGGTGTTCGTCCGCGGCGTCGTCGGCGAGCGGTTCTGCGTGCGCAACTCGGGCGCCACCGCCGTCGTCGAGGGCGTCGGCGACCACGGCTGCGAGTACATGACCGGCGGCAGGGTCGTCGTCCTCGGCCCGACCGGCCGCAACTTCGCGGCCGGCATGTCGGGCGGCGTCGCCTACCTGCTCGACCTGCGGCCCGAGCGGGTCAACCGCGAGATGGTCGCCGTGGAGGAGCTCACCGAGGAGGACGCCGAGTTCCTGCGCGAGACGGTCGAGAAGCACTTCGCCGAGACCGGCTCGCCGGCGGCCAAGGAGCTGCTCGCCGACTGGCAGAACGCGCTCGGCCGGTTCGGCAAGATCATGCCGACCGACTACAAGAGGGTCCTGCTGGCGGCCGAGGCCGCCCGCGTCGAGGGCCGCGACGTCGACGAAGCGGTCATGTCCGCTGCGGTTCAGGGTTAAGGGAGGCGTAACCGATGGCCGACCCCAAGGGGTTTCTCACGTACGACCGCGAGCTGCCGGCGCGCCGCCCCGTGGACGTCCGCATCAGCGACTGGCAGGAGGTCTACCAGGACTTCCCGCAGGAGAAGCTGACCAAGCAGGCGGCCCGCTGCATGGACTGCGGCATCCCGTTCTGCCACAACGGCTGCCCGCTCGGCAACCTCATCCCCGAGTGGAACGACCTGGTCTTCCGCACCGACTGGCGGGAGGCGATCGAGCGGCTGCACGCCACCAACAACTTCCCGGAGTTCACCGGCAGGCTCTGCCCGGCTCCGTGTGAGGCGGCGTGCGTGCTCGGCATCAACTCCGACCCGGTGGCGATCAAGCGGGTCGAGGTCGAGATCATCGACCGGGCGTTCGCGGAGGGCTGGGTGGCGCCGCAGCCGCCGGTCCGCAGGACCGGCAAGCGCGTCGCCGTGGTCGGCTCCGGCCCCGCCGGGCTGGCCGCCGCCCAGCAGCTCACCCGCGCCGGGCACGACGTGGTGGTGTTCGAGCGGGCCGACCGCGTCGGCGGCCTGCTGCGCTACGGCATCCCCGAGTTCAAGATGGAGAAGCGGCACATCGACCGCAGGCTCGCCCAGATGCGCGCCGAGGGCACCGAGTTCCGCACCGGCGTCAACGTCGGCGTGGACGTCACGGCCGCCGAGCTGCGCGAGCAGTTCGACGCGGTCGTGCTGTCGGGCGGCGCCACCCAGTGGCGCGACCTGCCCGTCCCGGGCCGCGAGCTGAACGGCGTGCACCAGGCGATGGAGTACCTGCCGCTGTCCAACAAGGTCCAGGAGGGCGACCTCGCCGAGGCGCCCATCACGGCCAAGGACAAGCACGTCGTGGTGATCGGCGGCGGCGACACCGGCGCCGACTGCATCGGCACGGCCATCCGCCAGGGCGCCCGCTCGGTCACCCAGCTGGAGATCATGCCGAGGCCGCCGGCGTCGCGGCCCGGCAGCCAGCCGTGGCCGACGTTCCCCATCCTGTTCAAGATGGAGAGCGCGCACGAGGAGCTGGAGAGCGGCGCCGGAGACCGTGTCTACGCGGTCTCCACCACCGCGTTCGTCGGCGACGAGGCCGGCAACGTCCGCGCGCTGCGCCTGGTCGAGGTCGAGGGGCCGCAGAACGGCTTCCGGCCCGTCCCGGGCAGCGAGCGGGAGATCCCGGCCGAGCTGGTCACCCTCTCCATGGGCTTCCTCGGCCCGGAGAAGGGCGCCCTGCTGGAGGACCTCGCCCAGGTCGCCGGCGACGGCTTCTACGACCCCCGGGGCAACGTGGCGCGCGACAAGACATACATGTCCAAGGTGGACGGCGTCTTCGTGGCGGGCGACATGGGCCGCGGCCAGTCGCTGATCGTCTGGGCCATCGCCGAGGGCCGCGCCGCCGCCTCCGGCGTGGACCGGTACCTCACCGGCGAGACGGCCCTGCCGTATCCGATCCTGCCCACGGCGCGCCCGCTCGTCTGACGCGCCCCCGCCGCACGGTGACGCCCGCCCGGACCTGGTCCGGGCGGGCGTTCTCGGCGTGTGCGGGACCTGTCAGGCCAGCGGCTTCTGGTGGACGCGCACATGGTCCACCACGAGCTTGGCCGGGAACACCGTGCCGGCGTCCGGGTCGCCGACCCAGTCGCCCGCGCCGCCCACGGCCAGGTTGAGGATCAGCGTGTGCGCGTGGCGGAACGACTGCCCCCACATGGTGCCGGCCGCGGCGGCCGTCAGCGTGCGGGTGACCACGCCGTCCACCGACCACTTGATGTAGCCGGTCGCGCTCGCGTCCCAGTCGACGGCGTAGGTGTGCCAGCCGGCGATGCTCTGCCCGGCGGGCAGCGGAGTGCTGTCGCCCCACTGCCGGTACGGGTCGCCGCCGTGGACGTGCTGCTCGACCAGCGCCGGCTCCTGGCCGCGGGTCTCCACGACGTCGATCTCGCCGCTGAGCGGCCACTCGACCGTGGCGGCGTTGCCGCCGACCGTCCAGAACGCCGGCCACAGGCCCTTGCCGACCGGTGCCTGCATCCGCACCTCGAGGTGGCCGCCCGCCTGTGACCAGGAGGGGAGGCCGTCGTCGCCCTCCCAGTCGAGCATGGTCAGCCGGGCCGCGGCGTACCGGCACGCCACGTCGCCGCACATGGCGCCGGGCGTGACAGCCTTGTCGGCGGTCAGCACGAGGTGGCCCTGCCCGTCGAGCCTGGCGTGGTCCATCCTGTACTCGGCGATGCTGCCGGTGCACGCCTGCCGCCAGCAGGGGTCGTTAAACCACACCGGCTTGCTCAGCCCGGTGTTCGGGCCGCCGCCCTGCGCGCCGTCGAAGGTCTGCTCGAACGTCACGGGGTTGGCCGCGACGGTGAACGACTTGACCGGCGTCAGGTTCGTCCACACGCCACCGGCCAGGTATGCGACCCAGTAGGTGTAGGTGCCCGCGGGATAGGCCCTGGACTCGGTGCCGAACGTCTTCGCGGTGGTGGTGAGCGTGGTGGCGATCGCGCCGGGGAAGTCGACGATCGCGCCGGCCGCGTCGCGTACGGCGACGGTGAGCGCGTCCACGGCCAGCGACTGCGAGGCCCGCACCCTGGCTGTGGCGGTGAAGGGCCGGCTCGCCACGGGGGAGGGGAGGCTGGTGCTCAGGGCGTCCACGGTCACCGTCACGGCGGCCGCCCCCGCGGCGGACGCGGATGCGCTGGAGACGGCGGCCGTGCCGAAGACGGCCGCCGCGACCAGCGCACGAAAGAAAGCGCGCATGTGCTGCCTTCCAGAAGGGAGCTGTTCGCGATCTTTCTTCCATCCTGGAACGATCCGCGTCAACAAGATCGCTGCTTGCCTCCGTCGGCGAGCTCGCGGTCCGCCGTCAGAGCGGCGCCCCCTGCCCGGCCGCGACGGCGAGCTTGCCCGCGCCCGCGCCGGCCCGCACCGCCGCCGGGACGCTCTGCGCGGGGTCCACCGTGTACGGGTAGTACGTGCGCGGCTCCACGACCGTGCCCGCCGTCTCCGGCGTGCCCGAGCCGACGAAGACGTTGCCGCGCTGGACGGCCCGCCCGGGGCCGCTGTCGGCGTACCCGCCGGCCGAGTGGAGCGGATGCGCCACGTTCTCGAAGTAGTTGCCCTCGACCAGCACCCCGGCGTTCTCCGTCGAGGCCACGCCGTACAGCTCGTTGCTGAGAAAGTAGTTGTTGAGCACGTGCACCGGCTCGCCGAACCGGACGCGCGGATGCCGCTGGCGGCTGTGGTCGAAGAAATTGTGGTCGATGGTCACCTTCAGGTGGCCGACGTCGGTGCCGGCCGCCCCGTCGGAGTGACTGATCAGCATACTCTTGTCGGAATGGTCGAAATGGTTCCACGAGACGGTGACGTAGTCGGCGCCCCGCACGATGTCGACCGAGCCGTCCACCGCGCCGGAGAAGGTGTTGTGGTCGATCCAGATGTGGTGCGACTGCTGCCCGATGTTGACGGCGTCGTCCTCGGCGTCGGTGAAGCGGAGGTTGCGCACGATCACGTTGTACGACCGGTAGAAGTCGAGGCCGCCGCCGGTGATGTGGCCGGAGGCGCCGACGCCCACGATGGTCTTGTTCGGGCGGACCCCCTGCTTGCTGGTGATGGAGATGGTGCCCGACACCTGGATGACCAGGGGTTCGAGGCTGTCGATGTACTCCAGGAACTGGGCGGCGTTCGTCGCGGTGACGGTCCGGCCGCCCGCGCCGCCGGTGGTGCCGTTCTGCCCGAGGGCGTTGACGGAGGCGAAGCCGAGCGGCACGTCGGCGGCGGCCGTCCGCGCGCTGTTCCGGGCCGTGCCCTGCACGGGGTGGGAGACGGTCAGGGCGAGAAGGGCGGCCGCTCCGGCGATAGCCGCTCGCCGGAAAGCCGGGAGTTTCCGCGTGTTGAATGCCATGGTGCCTTTCCGTCCTTTCGGGCCGTCGTCAAACGGGGCGAATTATCGCTCAAGTCGGGAAAGCGGTTTCCTGAAACGCATCGTAAAGAGCCGGGGCGCTTTTGCGAAGGCTTCTCGCGCGAAAGCCGGTGCGCGCCCGGACGGGACGGCGGCGCGGCCGGGCCCCCACCTGTCCGAGCGCTCCCGTGCGCCCACGGGGCGGGGCCTGAAAGTTTCAGCCCCGGGCTTGTCAACCTATCGCTTGGTTGGTTGAGTGGGGTGGCACAGGCGGCAGCCGGCGAAGGGGCGGGAGCAGCAGTGCCAGGTCATCCGGTCAACGACGCCATCGACCTCACCAGCGGCGCCTTCTGGGGCCGCGACCCGCACGCGGAGCTGCGCTGGATGCGGGAGAACGCCCCCGTCTACTGGGACGGGCAGGTGTGGGGCGTCGCCTCCTACCGCGACGTCCGCCACGTCTCGCTGAACCCCCGGACGTTCTCCAGCGCGCAGGGGATCCGGCCGGACTCCGGCCCCCTCCCCATGATGATCGACATGGACGACCCCGCGCACCACCTGCGCCGCCGGCTCGTCAGCAGAGGCTTCACGCCGCGCCGTGTGACGGGCCAGGCCGAGCGGATCCGGCGGCTGTGCGACCAGATCCTCGACCGGGTGTGCGAGCGGGGGGAGTGCGACTTCGTCTGGGACATCGCCGCCCCGCTCCCGCTGATCGTCATCGGCGACGCCCTGGGCGTGGCGCCCCAGGACAGGGACGCGCTGATGCGCTGGTCCGACGACATGCTGCGCGGCCTCGTCGGGCAGTCCGACAGCGAGCTGCTCGTGCGGGCCGGCGAGGCGTTCGAGCAGTACGAGGCGTACGCGGGGCGGGTGATCGCCGACCGGCGCGCCTGCCCCCGCGACGACCTCATCAGCACGCTGGTCCACGCCCAGGTCGACGGCGACCGGCTCGACCACGACTCGCTCGTCTACGAGAGCCTGCTCATCCTCATCGGCGGCGACGAGACCACCCGCCACGTCCTGTCCGGCGGCGTCTACCAGCTCCTCACCCACCCCGGGCAGCACCACGCGCTCGCCGAGGACCCCTCCCGCATCCCGGCGGCGGTCGAGGAGATGCTCCGCTGGGTCTCGCCGATCAAGAACATGAACCGCACCGTCACCGCGGACACGGAGCTGGGCGGCCGGCGGCTGCGCGAGGGCGAGCAGGTGCTGCTGCTCTACCCGTCGGCCAACCGCGACGAGACCGTCTTCGCCGACCCGTACCGCTTCGACGTCGCACGCACCCCGAACGACCACATCGCCTTCGGCTTCGGCAGCCACTTCTGCCTGGGCAACAGCCTGGCCCGGCTGGAGGTCCGCACGATGGTCGAGCGGCTGCTGCGGCGGCTGCCCGACATGGAGCCCGCCTCCGGGGGCGAGCCCGCCCTCCGTCCCGCCAACTTCGTCTCCGGGTACGAGACGATGCCCGTGCGCTTCACCCCCGGGCCGCCGGTCGGCGCCTGAGTTGCATCCTCGGCCATGTGCCGGAAGGATGCGAAATCTGCGCAAGCGCGGCGAATGGGGGAAGAATGCGGCGACTTGTCTCGGGCCTTGCGGCCGTCACCGCGGCCGCCGCGCTCACAGCGTGCGGGCCCGCGAGCACGCCCGCCGCCGCGCCGATGGCCTCCTACCTCGTCTTCTACGCCGGCGGACGGCAGGACGACGCCAGGGCCGCCGTGAGCCGCGCCGGGGGCGACGCCGTCGGCGGCGACGCCAGGCTCGGCTACCTGCTCGCCGAGGGCGGGGGAGACGCCTTCGTCGACGCGCTGGGCGACGACCCGGCCGTCGTGGGCGTGTCCACCGACCGGGCGATCGGCTACGCCTCCTCCACCGGCGCCTCCTGGCGCGGCTTCCCCGCCGGCCGTACCACGGTGGCGCCCCCGGCCTCAGCCGACTCCGTGAACGCCGCCGCTGTGAACGCCGCCGCTGTGAACGCCGACTCCCTGAACGCCGACTCCGTGAACGCCGCCGCTGTGAATGCCGGCTCCGTGAATGCCGTCTCCTCTTCGGCCGGCGACTCCCGGGGAGCCTTCCCCGACGGGCCGTCCATCGCGACCGGCGAAGCCTCCGGCGAGCCGCTCGCCTCCCGTCAGTGGGACATGCGGATGATCGGCGCCGACAAGGCGCACGCCAAGACCAACGGCAGCAGGAAGGTGCTCGTCGGCATCATCGACACCGGCGTCGACGGCACCCACCCCGACATCGCGCCCAACTTCGACCGCGCGCTCAGCCGCAACTTCGTCACCGACCGGCCCAAGGACGGCAACGGCGACACCCTCGACGGCCCGTGCGAGGTCAGCGGCTGCAAGGACCCGGTCGACCGCGACGACGACGGACACGGCACCCACGTGGCCAGCACCATCGGCTCGCCCATCAACGGCATCGGCATCGCCGGCGTCGCGCCCGGCGTCCGGCTGGTCAACATCAGGGCCGGCCAGGACTCCGGCTACTTCTTCCTCAAGGCCAGCCTCGACGCGCTCACCTACGCCGGCGACATCGGCGTGGACGTCGTCAACATGAGCTACTACGTGGACCCGTGGCTGTTCAACTGCGCCCACAACAAGGCCGACAGCAAGAAGGAGCAGCTGGAGCAGCGCGCCATCGTCACCGGCATGCAGCGGGCCCTGGACTATGCCCGCAAGAAGGGCGTCACGCTCGTCTCCGCCCTCGGCAACGGCGCCACCGACCTCGGCAGGCCCAAGGTCGACCGGGACAGCCCCGGCTACCCGCGCGGCGACGAGAAGGTCCGCAAGGTCGACAACTCCTGCCTCAACGTGCCGGCCGAGTCCAAGGGCGTCATCTCCGTCTCCGCCGTCGGCCCGTCCGGGCGCAAGGCCATCTACAGCGACTACGGGACCGAGCAGGCCGACCTGTCCGCGCCCGGCGGCGACACCCTCGACGGCAAGGGCACCTCCGCCGTCCGGGGGATCCTGGCCGCCGCGCCGGAGTCGGCGCTGCGCGCCGCCGGCAAGCTCGACGGCTCCGGCAAGCCCAAGTCCGCCGAGATCGTCCGCAGCTGCGCCAAGGGCACCTGCTCGTACTACCAGTACCTGGAGGGCACCTCCATGGCCGCGCCCCACGCCACCGGCGTCGCGGCCCTGCTGGTCAGCCGCTTCGGCAAGCCCGGCAAGGGCGGCGTGGGGCTCGACCCCGCCACCACCGAGCGGCTGCTCTACCGCACCGCCCGGCAGAAGGCCTGCCCCAGTCCCCGCGCGTACGTCTACAAGGTGTACGGCGAGACCGAGTCGCAGACCTGCGAGGGCGGCGCCGCCAAGAACGGCTTCTACGGCCACGGGATCGTGGACGCGCTGAAGGCCGCCACCGTCGAGAAGTAGGCCACCGTCAAGAAGTAATAGCGTGGAGTAATGACGTATCGCCTGGTCGCGGACCTTGCGATGGTGGTGCACTTCACGTTTCTCGCCTACGTCGTCGTGGGCGGGTTCGTCGCCTGGCGGTGGAGGCGCACGATCGGGGCCCACCTGGCAGTCGTATGCTGGGCACTGCTGTCCGTCACCGCGGGCGTCGACTGCCCGCTGACGGTCCTGGAAGACTGGGGCCGCCGTGGGGCCGGCCTGCCGGCTCTGCCTCGCAGCGGCTTCATCGACCACTACATCGAGGGAGTCATCTACCCGGAGCAGTACTCCGGCGTGGTCCGCCTGGCCCTCGCGGCCGTCGTGACGGTGAGCTACGCGGGCTACGTTCTCCGTCGTCCATGACTGCCAAGTGGTCTGTACCAATTAAGGTAGGACTCGTGACTCGTCGCGCGAAAATCGTTTGCACCCTAGGCCCCGCCACCTCGTCCCCTGAGCGCCTGCGCGAGTTGATCTCCGCCGGCATGGACGTGGCACGCTTCAACCTGAGCCATGGCACCCATGAGCTGCACCGGGAGATCTACGACCGGGTCAGGGAGGTGGCGGCCGACCTCGGCCGAGGTGTAGGCGTGCTCGCCGACCTGCAGGGACCCAAGATCCGCGTCGGCAAGTTCGAGGAGGGGCCCGTCCGGCTGGGCTTCGGCGACGTCTTCACCATCACCACCGAGGACGTGCCCGGCGACCGCGAGCAGGTCTCCACCACCTACAAGGGCCTGCCCGGCGACGTGCGCCCCGGCGACACGATCCTGGTCGACGACGGCCGCCTCGTGCTGGAGGCGACCCGCGTCGACGGCGACCGGGTCGTCACCCGCGTCGTCATCGGCGGCATGATCTCCGACAACAAGGGCCTCAACCTGCCGGGCGTCAACGTCAGCGCGCCCGCGCTCACCGACAAGGACGAGGCCGACCTGCGCTGGGCGCTGCGCACCGGGTGCGACATGATCGCCCTGTCGTTCGTCCGCCGCCCCTCCGACGCCGACGTGGTGCGCAACATCATGGAGCAGGAGGCCGTCCGCCTGCCGCTGCTCGCCAAGATCGAGAAGCCGCAGGCCGTCGACCGCCTGCCCGAGATCGTCGAGGCGTTCGACGGCATCATGGTCGCCCGCGGCGACCTCGGCGTGGAGCTGCCGCTGGAGCAGGTGCCGATCGTGCAGCGGCGCATCATCGAGCTGTGCCGCGAGAAGGCCCGCCCGGTCATCGTCGCCACCCAGATGCTCGACTCGATGATGAACGCGCCCCGCCCCACGCGCGCCGAGGCGTCCGACGTCGCCTACGCGGTCATGGACGGCGCCGACGCGGTCATGCTCTCCGGCGAGACCTCGGTCGGCAGCTATCCCATCGAGTCCGTGTCCACCATGGACCGCATCGCCCGCGCGGCCGAGGAGCACTCGCTGCGCGCCACCCACTCCCTGGAGCGTCTGCCGGAGACGACGGGCGGCGCCATCGCCCGCGCCGCCGCCGAGGTGGGCGCGATAGTCGGCGCCAAGGCGCTGATCGCGTTCACCATGTCGGGCGAGACGGCCCGCCGCCTGGCCCGCTACCGCTCGCCGATCCCGCTGATCGCCTTCACCTCCGCCCCGCACGTGCGCGGCCAGCTCTCGCTGACGTGGGGCGTGGAGACGTTCCATGTGCCGTTCGTCCACCACACCGACGACATGGTGCGTCAGGTGGAGGCGTCGCTGCTGTCGCTCGGGCGGCTGGAGAAGGGCGACAAGGTCGTCATCGTGGCCGGCTCGCCTCCCGGCACGCCTGGCTCCACCAACGCCCTGCGCGTCCACACCATCGGCTCCGCCGTCTCCCACGCCAACTAGCCCGATCGCGGCCCGCTCCACCCCGGCATGCCCGGCGCGCCGGGGTGGTGGCCCGATGCGCCTACGGTAGGGGTATGCGGCTGACGGCCTTCACCGACATCTCCCTGCGCGTCGTCATGCGGCTGGCCGTGGCCCGTCGCGAGGAGCTGATGACCACCCGCGCCGTGGCCGGCCTGCTGGCCGTCCCGTACGCGCACGCCGCCAAGGCGGTGGCCCGGCTGAGCGAGCTCGGGCTGGTCGAGGCCCGGCGGGGGAGGGGCGGCGGCCTCCAGCTCACCGACAAGGGGCGGCGCGCCTCGGTGGGCGGGATCGTCCGGGCGCTGGGCGGCCAGGAACGGGACTGACCGGGAGCAGGGCCGCGAAGCCGGCGGCCGGGTTACGCGGGCCCGGCCGCCGGCGAGCGTCAGTTCGCGTGCAGGGCGGCGTTCAGCTCGATGCCCCTGCCCGTGCGCGGCACGGCCTCGACCGCGCCCGTCTGCGAGTTCCTGCGCAGCAGCAGCCCGGCGCCGCCCGACAGCTCCCTGGCCTTGACCACGCGACCGTCCGGCAGGCCCACCTTGGTGCCGGCGGTTACGTACAGGCCCGCCTCCACCACGCAGTCGTCGCCCAGCGAGATCCCGACCCCGGCGTTGGCGCCCAGCAGGCAGCGCTCGCCGATGGAGATGACCTCCTTGCC
The DNA here is from genome assembly GCF_040605905.1 of Nonomuraea sp. NPDC005501. Taxonomy (NCBI): domain Bacteria; kingdom Bacillati; phylum Actinomycetota; class Actinomycetes; order Streptosporangiales; family Streptosporangiaceae; genus Nonomuraea; species Nonomuraea sp. NPDC005501. The sequence goes on from NZ_JBEXDT010000006.1 coordinate 74,886, forward strand.
GCCGCCCGACAGGGTGCCCATGATCGACGCGCCGCCGCCCACGTCCGAGCCGTCGCCGACGACCACGCCGGCCGAGATGCGGCCCTCCACCATGGAGGCGCCCAGCGTGCCGGCGTTGAAGTTCACGAAGCCCTCGTGCATCACCGTCGTGCCGGCGGCCAGGTGCGCGCCGAGCCGTACCCGGTCGGCGTCGGCGATGCGGACCCCCGCCGGCAGCACGTAGTCGACCATCCGCGGGAACTTGTCCACCCCGTACACCGTGACCGGCCCCCTGGCCCGCAGCCGCAGCCGCGTCTGCTCGAAGCCCTCCACGGCGCACGGCCCGTGGTTGGTCCAGGCGACGTTCGCCAGCACGCCGAACAGCCCGTCGAGGTTGAGCCCGTGCGGCCTGACCAGGCGGGCCGACAGCAGGTGCAGCCTGAGGTAGGCGTCGTGCGCGTCCGCGGGCGGCTCGGAGAGCTTGGCGATGCCGGTCCGCACCGCCACTATTTTCACGCCCCGCAGCGGGTCGGGCCCGACGAGGGAGGCGAGTTCGCCCGCCTCGGCGGCGTCGAGCCGCTCGGTGCCGGCGGCGGGCGGCTCGCCCAGCTCCGGAGCCGGGAACCAGGTGTCGAGAACGGTGCCGTCGGCGGCGAGGGTGGCCAGGCCGATGCCGTACGCGCCGGTCACGGTGGGGTCGATAGCAGTCACGCGCCTCAAAATACCGTCACCCGGAGGGGTGCGGCGGACGCGGGGGACACCGGCGGGCCCGGTGACGGCCGAGGGGGCTCACACGGCGCCGAGATCGGCGGACAGCCATCGTTCGGGCCGCATCCGGAACGTCACCAGCGCCCGCGTGTCCGAGCCGCCCACGTAGCCGGGCAGTGCGTCGGCCGGCAGGTACCGGGCGGCGATCAGGGTGAGATCGTCCAGGGTCGTGGGGCCGGAGCCGACGACGGGCCCCTCCACCGAGACGTACCGGTAGGTCGGGCTGGCGCGCTGGACCAGCAGCGAGAAGCGGCCGGCCTTGCCGATCAGCCTGGCCTTGGCCGAGTCGCCGCCGGTGAGGAACCACACCTCGCCGCCGGGGCTGTAGGCGTACCAGACGGGCACGGTCAGCGGCGCCCGCTCGGTCCCGGCCTCCACCGACAGCGCGGCGATGTGCGCTCCGGCCAGGAAAGCCTGCCGCTCCGCCTCACTGAGCGCCATGGGCCCCACCTCCTGCCTGCTACATCACCGCTCGCCCCAATCCCTACGCATGCCCCGCAAGCCACAAAAGGCCCATATGGGTACGTCTCCGCAAGGTTTTACCGGGACATGGGCAGCCGTGGGCACCAGCCCGGCACGGAGCCCGCCACTGTGGAAGTCGACAACGCGGGCGGTCACAGCTCAGGGGAGCTCCGCCCGGAACGACGGAACCGCCCGGCATGATCGACCGAGCGGTTCGTCAGGGTGCCTCGGGTGGGACTCGAACCCACACTGCGCGGGTTTTGAATCCGCTTCCTCTGCCAATTGGGATACCGAGGCAAGAATCCGGACAAGTCCAGATCATTCGTCTCGCACGGCCAAAGCGTAGCCCAACTCGGCGGCCGGCCAGCACCGACGTGGCTCTAATCTAGCGGACATCTGTACTCTTCTGCTCGTGAGTACGCAGCGGCGAGTGGTGATCGCGGAAGACGAGGCACTGATCCGCCTCGATCTCAAGGAGATGCTCGAGGAGGACGGCTACGTCGTCGTCGGGGAGGCCGGCGACGGTGAGCAGGCCATCAGGCTGGCCGCCGAGCTCAAGCCCGACCTGGTCATCCTCGACGTCAAGATGCCCGTCCTGGACGGCATCTCCGCCGCCGAGCGGATCGCGGCCGACCGGATCGCGCCGTGCCTCATCCTGACCGCCTTCTCCCAGCGAGACCTGGTCGAGCGGGCCAGGGACGCCGGGGCCATGGCCTACCTCGTCAAGCCGTTCACCAAGGCCGACCTCGTGCCCGCCATCGAGATGGCCGTCAGCCGGCACGAGGAGATGGTGGCGCTGAGCGCGGAGGTCTCCGGCCTCTCCGAGCGGCTGGAGACCCGCAAGCTGGTCGAGCGGGCCAAGGGGCTGCTCATGGCGGCCCACGGGTGGAGCGAGCCGCAGGCGTTCCGCTGGATCCAGAAGGCGTCCATGGACCGCAGGCTGAGCATGCGCGAGGTCGCGCAGATCGTCATCGACGACGCCGCCACCCGGTCCTGAGCCGGCCCCGGCTCACTTCTTCAGGCCGCACACCTGGAGCGCGTAGTCGATCAGCTGCTTCTGGCGGTCCGCCGGCGGCTGCACGATGACCACGCGCTCCTCGCCGCCGTCCACCGAGGCCCGTACGGGGAACAGGAACGCCTTCTTGGCCTCGGCGAACGCGTGCGGGTCGCACCGGCCGGGCGACAGCGCGACGGGCGCCTCGGCCCTCGTGGCGCCCGCCTCCAGCACCACCAGCGGCTTGGACCCCCGCGCCGGCGTGACCATGTAGTGCGTCGTGCCGTCGACCGAGCCGACCGCCACCTTGCCGGCGCCCCGCCTGGTCAGCACGAGCGTGCCGCGCATGCGGTCGCCGTCCCGCTTCCACACCGGCCCGAACGCGATGTCGGCCGCCTGCCTGACCAGGAACGCCGAGCACTCGTCGTGCAGCAGCATGGCCAGCAGAGGGTCCGGGTGCGGCACCGGGAAGACCACCCTGCGCAGCGGCTCCGCGCCGGTGCGGACGCGCGCCAGGACCGTGGCGGGCCGCACCTCGGGCACCCCCTTGGGGGAGCAGTTCGCCTCACCGTAGGGAATGCGGAGGTCTGTGCGCTCCGTGTGACCGATGGTGGCGTCCTTGCTTTCCGGGGGAAGGATTTTGAATGACGGCGAGATCAGCTGGACATCTGCGAAATACACCGGTGTGTCCGTGGTATTGCGGACTGCGACCTCCAGGGCGTGGGCTGGCTCGTCGGAGCGCCATTGGGCCAGGGAGACGGAGACCCCATAGGGTGGTCGCGACGAGGGTTCGGCCGGCTCGCCGGGGCCACCGCAACCCGACAGCATGACCACCATGACCAGGGGGACCCTGATGTGCTTCACTTCTCGCACATTAGGCAACCTTGAGCGGCTCTCGTAAGTTGAGGACTGATTACGACTCCGCATCCAAGTGCCGACAGTTGCGGGCGGCATCTGGTTCCAGGCCATGGTGGTTTTGTACGTTTCCGTCATTCGATCGGGAACGTCGGCGGTGCTGACCGATCCCGGCCTGCAGATGAAGGAGACACTTCATGGTCCGCATTGCTCCCGTGGGGCGGGCGCTGGCTGTTGCTGCTGCCGCCAGCCTCGCTCTTACGGCTTGCGGTGGTGGCAGCGACACCGCCACTCAGCCGTCCGAGTCCGCGGCGGCGCCGTCCTCCGCGGCCCCCGCGGCTAAGGGTGACGGCACGCTCACGCTTGGCACGCTACTGCCGCAGACGGGCTCGCTGGCCTTCCTCGGCCCGCCTGAGATCGCGGGCGTGGACGCGGCGATCAAGGAGATCAACGAGGCCGGCGGCGTGCTGGGCAAGCCGGTGGTCAAGTACGACACCGACTCGGGCGACACGACCACCAACATCGCCTCGCAGTCCGTGGACAAGCTGCTGGCGCAGAAGGCCGACGCCATCATCGGCGCGGCGTCCTCGTCGGTGTCGGAGTCGGTGATCGACAAGATCACGGGTGCCGGCGTGATCCAGTTCTCGCCCGCCAACACCTCTGACAAGTTCACCACCATCGAGGACAAGGGCCTCTACTTCCGGACGTCCCCGCCGGACAAGCTGCAGGGCCGCGTGCTGGGCGACCTCGTGGTGGCGGACGGCAACGACACGGTCGGCATCCTCGCGATGCAGGACTCGTACGGCACGGGCCTGGCCGACCAGGTCTCCAAGACCGTCACCGACTCGGGTGGCCAGGTCGTCGAGCGCGTCGACTACGACCCCAAGGCCGCCGACTTCTCCGCCGACGTGGCGAAGATCAAGGCCAAGAACCCGAAGGCCATCGTGCTCATCGGCTTCGAGGAGACCGCCAAGGTCGTGCAGGAGCTGATCAAGCAGGGCATGCCGGCCAGCAAGCACAAGTGGTACATGGTCGACGGCAACACCTCCAACACCAACTACGCGAAGATGCCCGCGGACACGCTGACCGGTGTGAAGGGGACGATCCCGGGAGCCGCGGCTCCGGAGGAGTTCCAGAAGAAGCTCACGACCATCAACCCCAAGCTCCAGGACTTCAGCTACGGCCCCGAGTCGTACGACGCGACCAACCTGCTCGCGCTGGCCGCCGAGGCCGCCAAGAGCGACGCGGGCGGCGACATCGCCAAGAAGCTGGCCGAGGTCAGCAAGGGCGGCGAGAAGTGCAACGACTTCAAGTCGTGCGTCGAGCTGCTGAAGGCCGGCAAGGACATCGACTACGAGGGCGTCAGCGGCCCGGTCGAGTTCAACGACGCCGGTGACCCCGCGGTCGCCACGATCGGCATCTACCAGTACGGCAAGAACAACAAGTACGCCACCAAGGCGCTCGAGTACCGCACCGGCAACATCGCCGGCTGACGATACGCGTGAGCCACGAAGAGGGCCCGGTCCGCTCGGACCGGGCCCTCTTCGGCGCCCGGCCCCCGGCGAGGGACTACGCGCAGCCGGTCTTGATCCGGTCGGCGGCGGCCCGGTACTGCTTCAGCAGCGCCACCTTCCGCGGGCGGGGCACGTCCGCCCTGGACAGGCCCGCCGTCGCCGTCTCGACGTCCCGTACGGCGGGCGCCAGCGAGTCGGGCAGGGCGGGCCCGTACTGCAGGGTGATGCCCCGGGCCTCGGCCAGGCGGCCCAGCACGGCGTCCTCGAAGTACTGGTCGTCCTCCTGGCCCCGGGGCTTCAGCAGGAGGTCGGCGTAGCCGATGGCGGACACGACCCGCGCGCACGGGTCGTCGGTGGGGTCGCCGCCCGTGCTGTACCTGCCGGCGGAGGCGGCGGGCGTGTGCTGGCAGGCGGCGACGATCGACAGGAACGGCACGAGCAGCGCGGTCGCGGCGACTCGTCGCACGGCGTCCTTGAACACGGCGTCCTTGAACACGGCGTCCTTGAACACTGCGTCCTTGCCCACGACGTCATTCGGCACAGGGTCATTCGGCACAAAGTCATTAAAACGGCGGAGGGGCCCCCCAGGGGAGCCCCTCCGCCGTCGTACGTGAGAAACCGTTGCGTGCCGTTACGCCTTCGCCAGGGTGCCGAGGTAGAGCTCGATCACCTTGGGGTCGTTGGCGAGCTGCCGGCCGGTGCCGGTGTAGGCGTTGCGGCCCTGGTCGAGGACGTAGCCGCGGTGGCAGATCTGCAGGCAGCGCCGGGCGTTCTGCTCGACCATGACGACCGTGACGCCCGCCTTGTTGATCTGCTGGGCCTGGATGAACACCAGGTCCTGCAGCTTGGGCGACAGGCCGGCCGACGGCTCGTCGAGCAGCAGCACCGACGGCTCGGTCATGAGCGCCCGCGCCATGGCCACCATCTGCCGCTCGCCGCCCGACAGGGAGCCGGCGCGCTGCTTGCGCCGCTCCTTGAGGGCGGGGAACAGCTCGGCGACGAACTCGAAGCGCTCCTTGAACTTGCCGGGCACCTGGAAGGCGCCCATCTCCAGGTTCTCCTCGATGGTGAGGCTGGGGAAGACGTTGTTGGTCTGCGGGACGTAGCCCACGCCGCGCGAGACCAGCTGGTGCGCCTTCATGTTGGTGATGTCCTCACCCTTCAGCCGCACCGTGCCGCTGCGAATGTTGACGAGCCCGAACATGGCCTTGAGCAGCGTCGACTTGCCGGCGCCGTTGGGGCCGATGATGCCGATCAGCTCGCCGTCGCCGACGTACAGGTCGGAGCCGTTGAGGATGTTGACGCCCGGCAGGTAGCCGGCGATCAGCTCGTCGCAGCGCAGCACGGCGCTCTCCGCGCCCCTCAGATGGGCGCTGCGGTCGGTGACCGCCTGCTGGGACGCCTCGGGGGCAGATGCCGCCACGGTGGACGTGGCGGCGCTGTGGGGGGCCTCCTGAGCGGTCTGCTCGGGCTCGGGGGACTCGGGGACGGTGTTCACTTCTGAGTCTCCTCCTCGATCTCGGCCTCGAGCGCCGCCTCAGCCTGCTGGAGCTGCTCCTCCAGCTCCGTCTCCGAGAGCGGCGCGTCGTGGTGCGCGCCCAGGTAGGCGTCGATGACGCGCGGGTCGGACATGATGGTGTCCGGCGGCCCCTCGGCGATCACCGAGCCCTGGGCCATGACGATGACCCAGTCGCTGATGTCGCGCACCATGTCCATGTCGTGCTCGACGAACAGCACGGTCATGCCCTGCTCGCGCAGGTTCTTGACGTGGCCGAGCAGCGACTGGGTGAGCGCCGGGTTGACGCCGGCCATCGGCTCGTCGAGCATGACCAGCTCCGGCTGGACCATGAGCGCGCGGGCCATCTCCAGCAGCTTGCGCTGGCCGCCCGACAGCGAGCCGGCGAAGTCGTCGCGCTTGGCGTCGAGCTTGAACCTGGCGAGCAGCTCCTCGGCCCGCTCGGTGATCTCGTCCTCCTGCGCGCGCCAGAGGCTCGGCACGAGCGCGCGGAAGAAGCCCTCGCCCTTCTGCTGCTGGGCGCCCAGACGCATGTTCTCCATCACCGTGAGCCGCGACAGGGCCTTGGTGAGCTGGAAGGTGCGGACCATGCCGGCGCGCGCCACCTTGTGGGCGGGCACGCCGTTCATCGCGCGGCCGTTGAACGTCCACTGGCCGGAGTCCGCGGTGTCGAAGCCGGTGAGCTGGTTGAAGAAGGTCGTCTTGCCCGCGCCGTTGGGGCCGATCAGCGCGGTGATGGAGCCGCGCTGGATCTCGACGTGCTCCACCTCGACGGCGGTCAGGCCGCCGAAGCGGCGCACCACCTTGTCGATCACGAGGATCGGGTCGGGCTTGGGGACGCCCGGGTCGCGGGCGAGGTCCTTGAACGCGGCCTGGGCCTCGGACTTGCGGGCGGTCGCCGCCGTCACGGTGCCGGCGCCGCCGTCGGCATGGGTTTCAGCGTGCATCGATTGCAATCTCCCTCTTGTCCCCGAAGATGCCCTGTGGCCGGTAGACGAGCAAGAGGACGAGTCCCACGCCGACCAGGAGGAAGCGGACGGGGCCCACCTGGGTGGGCTCCATGAAGGGCAGGTAACCCGCCTCGACCGCGCCGCTGAGCAAGCCGTTGACCAGGACCAGCAGCACCCAGAAGATCATCGAGCCGACGACGGGGCCGAGGACGCGCGCCGCACCGCCGAGGATGACGATCGTGTAGGCGAAGAAGGTGGTCTCGGTGCCGAAGATGTCGGGCTGCACCGAGGCGAACGCCAGACCGTAGATGAAGCCGCCCAGCGAGCCGATGACGCCGCCCAGGATCAGCGACTGCATCTTGTACGAGAAGATGTTCTTGCCGAGGCTGCGCACCGCGTCCTCGTCCTCGCGGATGGCCTTGAGCACGCGGCCCCACGGGCTCTTCATCAGCAGGTACACGATGAGGCAGGACAGGCCGATGAGCACCCAGCCGACCAGCAGCACCCAGGTCACCCGGTGGTTGAAGGTGAACCAGCCGAAGCCGTAGTCCCCCTCGGGGAGCGGGTTGAGCGCGTAGAAGCCCTCGGAGAAGCCGCGCTGGCCGTCGGAGCCGCCGAAGACGTCCTTGAACGCCACCGACCGGAAGACGAGCCGGATGATCTCGGCCGCGGCGATGGTGACGATGGCCAGGTAGTCGGCGCGCAGCCGCAGCGTCGGGATGCCGAGGACGACGGCCAGCAGGACCGCGGCCAGCAGGCCGACGCCGATGCCGATCCAGAAGGGCAGGCCGAGCACGGTGACGGTGACCGCCAGGCCGTAGCCGGCCACGGCCATGAACGCCGACTGCCCGAAGTTCAGCAGGCCCGTGTACCCGAAGTGGACGTTGATGCCGATGGCGGCGAGCGCGTAGAGCACCGTCTCGACGCCTACGGCGGCCTTGACGGTGGTGGAGATGATCGTTACCCAGTCCATGGTTCCCCCCGTCAGCCGATCCGCTCTCGGCGGCCCAGGATGCCCTGCGGCCGGAAGAGGAGCACGATGATGAGCACGGCCAGCGCGCCGACGCTCTTGAGTTCCGGCGGCACCCACAGGGTGGACAGCTGGATGAACAGGCCGACGATGAGCGAGCCGACGAGCGCGCCGAACGCGGTGCCGAGGCCGCCGAGCGTGACGCCGGCGAAGATGAGCAGCAGGATGTCCTGGCCCATCGTGTACTTCAGGTTCTGCGACAGGCCGAGCATGACGCCGGCCAGCGCGGCGATGGCGCCGCCCATGGTCCAGATGATGCGGATGACCCGGTCGACGTTGATGCCCGAGGAGGAGGCCAGCGCCGGGTTGTCGGCTACGGCGCGGGCGGCCTTGCCGGTGCGGGTGCGCAGCAGCGCGAAGCCGACCACGACGAGGACCAGCAGCTCGATGCCCATGGCGACGAAGTTCTTGGGCGCCGCCGAGATCGGCCCGATCTCGATGCCGGGCTGGGCGGTGTACTGGGCGTACGCCTCGCTCTGGCCGCCGAAGAAGATGAGGAAGACGTACCGCAGGAAGAGCGCCACACCGATCGAGATGATCATCATGGCGATGGTGCCGGTGCCCCGCTTGCGCAGCTGTCCCCAGAAGAACCTGTCCTGCGCGTAGCCGAGACCGCCCGCGAGGATCACCGCGATCACCGCGGCGGGGATGAGGTGCAGGCCCATGCCGACGTTGACGGCGTAGGCCAGGATGGCGCCGAGCGTGACCAGCTCGCCGTGCGCGAAGTTGGTCAGGCCGGTGGTGCCGTAGATGAGCGAGAGGCCGAGCGCCGCGAGCGCGATGATGAGGCCCAGGTTGAGGCCCTCGAAGGCGAGCTGCGCCGCCTGCGTCCAGAAGCCGCTCTGGCCGGCCTCGTCCTCCGCGGGCTGCCCGGGAGCTCCCTTGGCCTGCAGCGCGAACAGGGCGGTGGACATGTTGCCCTCGTACACGCTCAGGGTGCGGACGTTGCTCCCGCCCCGGACCGCCGCGTTCTTGGGCAGCGTGGCGACATCCAGCGTGACCTTGTATCTGCCGGGCTTGTCCACCGGCACCTGCCACGTACCTTGCGCGTTACTGGTGACCGCCGCCACGGGTTGTCCGCTCTCGGTGGTCACGACGATCTTCACGCCGTTCACTGGCTGGCCTTGGAATGTGAGTGTCCCTCTCAGGCCCTGGTCCGCCGTGGCCGCGTGGGCCGGGGCGGTGAGCAGGAGGACGAGTCCACTCAGAAAGGCCGTGAACGCGATCACGGCTCTGCGCAATGGTGCTCCCTCTATAGGTCAAGGTGGGGTGGGTGCCCCTCCATCTCGACACGCGCGCATCGCAGGCACAACTGGATGCTGTTGCGGGAGCTTATTGCGGGAAGGAGTGCCTTACTATCGTCCGTCACCAATTAGTGACATGTGCGTGTCGCAGGCGTGAGCAAACAACGTAGCAGGTCAAGTGGTGAATAGCCGTTAACGTGACGCGCGCCGTGCGACGGGACAGTGACACATCGCCGCGTGGGGCGGGGCCGCGGACCGGGCCTCCGGGCCCGTGACGAGAACGAGCCCGAGGGGTGACCTTTGGGACCGTGCGGGGCTTCCCCGGCCTCACACGTTATCTACTCGGTCACCCCTGCGGGCTCTGCTCTGGCACAACGGTAGCGACCCACGGGCCCCCTGCGCAAAGGGAGGCGTGAGCGCGTGGCGTTCAACGATCGCGCAACATGCAGGTCAAACGGGACGTGCAGACGAGTCGTCCCTGGTCGTCGGTGATCTCGATGTGGTACGTCGCCAGCGTCCGGCCGCCGTGCAGCCGCGTCGCCACGCCCGTCACGTGGCCGGAGGTGGCGGAGCGGTGGTGGGTGGCGTTGATCTCGATGCCGACCGCGATGCGCTCCGGGCCCGCGTGGAGCGCCGCGCCCACCGAGCCGAGCGTCTCGGCCAGCACCGCGGACGCGCCGCCGTGCAGCAGCCCGTACGGCTGCGTGTTGCCCTCCACCGGCATGCGGCCCACGACCCGCTCCGGGGCGGCCTCGACGAACTCGATGCCCATGCGGTGGGGGAGCGTCCCTTCGTGGACCGCGGTGAACATGCCGATCCCGGCGGGGTCCGTCCGCGCGGGCCCGGCGGGGTCCGTCCGCGCGGGCCCGGCGGGGTCCGCCTGCGCCGACTCGGCGGGGTCCGTCTGCGTCAAGAGGAGGCCTCCAGTCTTTCCGGCTGTCTTCAGAGCTCGGGTTTTCTGTCGCAGTCGCAGACTAGGCTGCGGGTGTGGCGAAAGTTGAAGTGACCCCCAGCCGACCGTGCCTGCTGCTGCTCGACGGGCACTCCTTGGCCTACCGCGCCTTCTACGCGCTGAAGGACGCCAACCTGATGACCACCGATGGTCAGCACACCGAGGCGGTCTACGGGTTCACGTCGATGCTGACCAACATTTTGCGCGACGAGCAGCCCTCGCACGTGGCCGTGGCCTTCGACCGGTCCGAGCCCACGTTCCGGCACGAGGAGTACTCCGCGTACAAGGCCAACCGGAGCGAGACCCCGGAGGACTTCCGCGGTCAGATGCAGCTCATCTACGAGCTGCTCGACACGCTGCGCATCCCGCACCTGTCCAAGGCCGGCTTCGAGGCCGACGACCTGATCGCCACGCTGGCCACGCGCGCCTCCGCCGAGGGCATGAACGTCCTCGTCGTCACCGGCGACCGCGACGCCCTCCAGCTCGTCGACGAGCGCGTCACCGTCCTCATGACCCGGCGCGGCATCAGCGACATGACCCGCTTCACGCCGGAGGCGGTCGAGGAGAAGTACGGCCTGACGCCTGTCCAGTACCCCGACTTCGCGGCGCTGCGCGGCGACCCCAGCGACAACCTGCTCAGCATCCCGAGCGTGGGGGAGAAGACCGCGGCCAAGTGGGTGCGCGAGTTCGGCTCCCTGACGGCGCTGATCGACCGGGTCGACGAGGTCAAGGGCAAGGTGGGCGACAAGCTGCGCGAGCACGTCGCCCAGGTCCTCATGAACCGCCGGCTCACCGAGCTGCTGCGCGACGTGCCCCTGGAGGTCGAGCTGACCGACCTCAAGCAGGGCGTCTGGGAGCGCGAGGAGGTCAACAAGCTCTTCGACACCCTGCAGATCCGCGGCGAGCTGCGCGAGCGCGTCTTCAAGACGCTCGGCACCGGCGAGCGTGAGCCCGACCAGGGCTTCGAGGTCGAGACCGTCATCCTCGGCCCCGACCGGGTGGCCGGCTGGCTGGCCGCGATGCCCGCGGGCCGCGCCGGGCTCGCCTTCCGCGGCGCCTACGGCCGCGGCACCGGCCGCATCGACGCCATCGCGGTGGCCTCGCCCGACGGCACGGCCGCCCACATCGACCCGGTCAAGCTCACCGAGGCCGACGAGAGCGCGCTGCGCGCCTGGCTGGAGGACGAGAGCCGGCCCAAGGCCGTCCACGACGCCAAGGGGCCGATCCTCGCCCTGTGGGCGCAGGGCATGGCCCTGCGCGGGCTCTCCTGCGACACCGCCCTGGCCGCCTACCTCGCCATGCCGGGGCAGCGCACGTTCACGCTGGAGGACCTCGCCCGCCGCTACCTCAACCGCGACCTGCGGGCCGAGGAGGAGCCCGGCGGGCAGGCCGCGCTGTTCGGCGACGACGAGGACGCCCCGGCCAAGGACCTCGCGCTGCGCGCCCACGCCGTGCGCGAGCTGGCCGAGGCCCTGGAGGGCTTCCTGGCCGGCCGCGGCGGCACCCAGCTGCTGGCCGACGTGGAGCTGCCGCTGGTGACCGTGCTGGCCGAGATGGAGCGGGCCGGCATCGCCGTCGACAGCGCGTACTTCACCGGCCTGGAGGCCGAGTTCGGCGCCGCGGTCAAGCACGCCACCGAGGAGGCCCACCGGGTCGTCGGCGAGCAGTTCAACCTCGGCTCGCCCAAGCAGCTCCAGGAGATCCTCTTCGTCCGGCTCAACCTGCCCAAGACCAAGAAGATCAAGACCGGCTACAGCACGGACGCCGACCAGCTCGCCTGGCTCGTCACGCAGACCGAGCACGAGCTGCCCACGATCATGCTGCGCCACCGCGACCAGCAGAAGCTGCGCACCACCGTCGAGGGGCTCATCAAGGAGATCGCCGACGACGGGCGCATCCACACCACCTTCAACCAGATCATCGCCGCCACCGGCCGGCTGTCGTCGGAGAAGCCCAACCTCCAGAACATCCCCATCCGCACCGCCGAGGGCCGCCGCATCCGGCAGGGCTTCGTGGTGGGGGAGGGCTACGAGACGCTGCTCACCGCCGACTACAGCCAGATCGAGCTGCGCATCATGGCGCACCTGTCCGGCGACGAGTCGCTGATCGCGGCCTTCGAGTCGGGCCACGACTTCCACCAGGCCACCGCGGCGCGCGTCTTCGGGCTGCCGCCGGAGCAGGTCGACGGCGAGCTGCGGGCGCGCATCAAGGCGATGAACTACGGCCTGGCCTACGGGCTGTCCGACTTCGGGCTGTCCACCCAGCTCAACATCCCGGTGGCCGAGGCGCGGGCGCTCAAGGAGGAGTACTTCCAGGAGTTCGGCGGCGTGCGCGACTTCCTGCAGGACATCGTCCGCCAGGCGCGCACCGACGGCTACACCGAGACCATCATGGGCCGCCGCCGCTATCTCCCCGACCTGACCAGCGACAACCGCCAGCGCCGCGAGATGGCCGAGCGGATGGCGCTCAACGCCCCCATCCAGGGCTCGGCGGCCGACATCATCAAGGTCGCCATGCTGCACGTCCGCCAGGCCATCGCCGAGGAGGGCCTGGCCTCGCGGATGCTGCTCCAGGTCCACGACGAGCTGGTGTTCGAGGTGGCGCCCGGCGAGCTGGAGGCGCTCAGGCAGCTCGTCTGCGACCAGATGAACGCCGCCTACCACCTGCGGCTGCCGCTGGAGGTCTCGGTCGGCGTGGGCCGCACCTGGGAGGACGCGGGCCACTGACCCACCCCCCGGGCTCCCCGGGCGCCGTCCGCTCCGTGCACGCCCTGTGCGCTTTATGCGCTCCGTGTGTGCTCGTTGCGCTCCGTGCGCTCCTGCGCTTCCTGCGCTCTGTGCGCTCGGCCGGGACGTCGGTGATCTCTGGGCGGCCATGCCTGGAGATCTCGAAGCGCCGGGCCCGCTGTCCGAGCGGCGGTGAGCGTGCATGTCCGCGCCATGCGCGCGGCCGGGAAGGTCTCTGGCCCCGGGTGCTCGGCGGCCTGCGGGCGGCGGCGCCCGGTGCCCGTGTCCCCGGGTCCGGCGGGCAGTGGGTGTCCGGGCGGTCGGCATCCGGGGCGGTCGGCGTTCGGGGGAGCCGGCATCCGGGGTGGTCGGCGTCCGGGGTGGTCGGTGTCCGGGGCGGTCGGCGTTCGGGGGAGCCGGCGTTCGGGGTGGTCGGTGTCCGGGGTAGTCGGCGTCGGGGGAGTCCGCGGTCGGCGTCCGGAAGAGGTCCGAACCAAAGCGGCTGTCCGGTTGTCTGAGATGACGGACGCCGCTTCCCTTCACGGCTGTTTCGCCGGTATATGGCCGGGAAGTGGGGTCTCTGTACGGAGGGCCGTTCTCCGGGCGGCTCTGCACTACCCTGAAATTCAGGTCCCCCGAGTGCACGGGAGTTCTGTGCGGTCAGTCTCGTCCTTCCCCCCGATCGTCGGCCCCCTCCTCGGCGTCGCGAACGTCGTGGTGATGGCCGTGGCCGTCGTCGGGCTGACGGTCGTCCCCTCCTCCGGTGAGCCCGTCCCGAGCCCTCAGGCGGCTCTGGCGGCGCCGCCGACCGAGAAGCCGCCCCAGGACCCCTCCGCCCCCGCCGGAACGCCCTCACAGGCCCCCTCGCCGTCCTCGACGGCCGGGCAGCCGCCCGGGGTGGCGGCCACACCCGAGTTCGCCCGCCAGGTGAAGGCCAACGAGGCCGGCCTGGTCCCGGTGCTGATGTACCACCGCATCATCGCCAAGCGCCACGCCTCCATCGACCGCACCCCCAAGCAGCTCCGGCAGGAGCTGGAGACGCTGGCCAAGCGGGGCTACGTGCCGATCACGGCCGCCGAGTTCGCCACCGGCGACATCCGGGTGCCCGCCGGGCGCTTCCCCGTCGTGCTGACCTTCGACGACGGCCACGAGAGCCACTTCCGGCTGGACGCCTCCGGCAATCCCGTGCCCGACACCGCCGCGGGGGTCATCCTCGACGTGGCCCGGCGGTACCCGTCGTTCCGGCCCACGGCCACGTTCTGGGTCAACCGGGAGCCGTTCGGGCTGCGTGACGAGGCGGCGCAGGCGGCGGCCGTGCGCTGGCTGGTCGGCCACGGGTTCGAGGTGGCCAACCACACCTGGTCCCACCCCAACCTCGGCGTGCTGTCGAAGAAGAAGGTCCAGAAGCAGATCGGCAAGGTCCAGCGGATGCTGGAGAAGCTCGGCGCGGGCACGCCGCGGACGCTCGCCCTGCCCTTCGGGGTGGCGCCCCACCCGCGCGAGCTGGCCCGCACCGGGAAGTGGGACGGCACGCGTTACGACTTCACGGGGGTCTTCCTGGCCGGGGCGGAGCCGTCGCGTTCGCCCTACGCGAAAAATTTCCCGCGTGGCGCGATCCAGCGCATCCAGAGCAACGGCAAGAAGGGCGAGTGCCGGAAGTGGTGCTCGCAGTACTGGCTGGAATGGCTGGACAAGCACCCCGGTGAGCGTTACGTCTCCGACGGCGACCCGGGTCGGATCTCCATCCCGTCGCGACTTCGAGGTAATATCGGCGCCAAGTGGAACGACCGTGTCAACGCCTATTGATCAGGCCGCGCGCGTCCCTTGGATTGACCCGATGCTCCTGGTCTCATATGCTGATCGCTGCGCTGTGGGCTCGCGCGCGCCTCAGACGGAGCGGGCTCGCGCTCGGTCACGTCGATGTCGTAACTCCTCGGCTTGATGCGGAAGAGGGCCTGCCGCGCGTCCGCCACATCGACATCCTGTCCGCGTTCGGAGCAATTCCACACATGACGTCCAGCACTGAGGCCACCTCGAGCACCCCGCAGGTAGCGGTCAACGACATCGGGTCCGAGGAAGCCTTCCTCGCCGCGATCGATGAGACCATCAAGTACTTCAACGACGGCGACATCGTCGAGGGCACCGTCGTCAAGGTCGATCGAGACGAGGTCCTTCTCGATATCGGCTACAAGACCGAGGGTGTCATTCCCTCGCGCGAGCTTTCGATCAAGCACGATGTCGATCCTGCTGACGTCGTGGAGGTCGGCGAGCACGTCGAAGCCCTGGTTCTCCAGAAGGAGGACAAGGAGGGCCGCCTGATCCTGTCCAAGAAGCGCGCTCAGTACGAGCGGGCCTGGGGCACGATCGAGAAGATCAAGGACGAGGACGGCATCGTCACCGGCACCGTCATCGAGGTCGTCAAGGGTGGTCTCATCCTCGACATCGGCCTCCGTGGCTTCCTCCCGGCGTCCCTGGTCGAGATGCGCCGTGTCCGCGATCTGCAGCCGTACGTCGGCCGCGAGCTCGAGGCGAAGATCATCGAGCTCGACAAGAACCGCAACAACGTGGTTCTGTCGCGCCGTGCCTGGCTTGAGCAGACGCAGTCCGAGGTTCGCCAGACGTTCCTCAACACCCTCCAGAAGGGTCAGGTCCGCAAGGGCGTCGTCTCCTCGATCGTCAACTTCGGCGCGTTCGTGGACCTCGGCGGCGTCGACGGCCTGGTCCACGTGTCCGAGCTGTCCTGGAAGCACATCGACCACCCCTCCGAGGTCGTCGAGGTCGGCCAGGAGGTCACGGTCGAGGTCCTCGACGTCGACATGGAGCGCGAGCGCGTCTCCCTGTCGCTCAAGGCCACTCAGGAAGACCCGTGGCAGCAGTTCGCCCGCACCCACCAGATCGGCCAGGTCGTGCCGGGCCGCGTCACCAAGCTGGTGCCGTTCGGCGCGTTCGTCCGGGTCGAGGAGGGCATCGAGGGCCTGGTCCACATCTCCGAGCTGGCCGAGCGCCACGTGGAGATCCCGGAGCAGGTCGTCCAGGTCGGCGACGAGATCTTCGTGAAGATCATCGACATCGACCTCGACCGCCGTCGCATCAGCCTCTCGCTGAAGCAGGCCAACGAGGGTGTCAGCGGCGCCGAGGTCGAGTTCGACCCGACGCTCTACGGCATGGCGGCGACCTACGACGACCAGGGCAACTACATCTACCCCGAGGGCTTCGACTCGGAGACCGGTGAGTGGCTCGAGGGCTTCGACAAGCAGCGCGAGGAGTGGGAGCGGCAGTACGCCGAGGCCCAGACTCGCTTCGAGGCCCACAAGAAGCAGATCGAGGAGGCCCGCAAGGCCGAGGCGGAGGCCGGCGAGGCCGCTCCCTCGACCTACACCGGCGAGTCCGCGGCTCCGTCGAGCAGCTCCTCCTCCTCTTCCGCTCCGGCCGGTGGCGCCCTCGCCTCCGACGAGGCGCTCGCGGCTCTGCGCGAGAAGCTCGCCGGCGGTCAGAGCTGAGGTAGCAGCCCGCGCGCAGGCAGGTCCTGACGCAGGCACGTTCTGGGGGAAGCCCCGCACGGATCATCCGTGCGGGGCTTCCCGCGTTCCGGCCCGCTTCCGCTCGCCTCCCTGGTCCTGAGAGCCTGCCCTCGCCCTCTCATCGATCCGCAGCACCACCACCGGCTCGGCCTCGTCCGCCAGGCCGCGTACGCGGTGAGAGCAGGAGTGATCGACGCGAGCCGCGTGCACTCTCGGGACCGGCTGCGCGCCGACTACCGCGAGCGGGGCTTCGCGCACCGTGGCGACGTCGCCGTCACGGTGCGCATCCGGGCAGTGCGTGACCGGTCACCCGGGTCGGCCGCCGCAAACGGCGGGCCCAGGGCGGGCAAAGAGTCGTCAAAGCCGTGCTCTAACGTGATCGCCATGAAGGCGGCTCGGTATCTGTGCTGGCTGGCCTGGGCGCAGAAGGGCCGGGTCACGCTGGGCGCGACGCTGGGAACCCTCTGGATGGTGAGCCTGACGCTCCCGCCGTACCTGCTGTCCAGGGCGATCGACGACGATCTGGCGCCCGGCTGGGTGCTGGTGCTGCTCGGCTCGGGCCTGGTCAACGCCTGGCTGGCGATGCTGCGGCACCGCACGATGACCAAGATCCGGATGGACGCCCACTTCCGCACCGTGCGCGTCCTGGTCGAGCAGATCAACAAGCTGGGCGCCGACCTGCCCAAGCGCGCTTCGACGGGCGACGTGGTGACGATCGGCATCGGCGACGTCATCACCATCGCCGCCTCGCTGACGGTGACCGGCCCCGGTGTGGGCTCGGTGATCAGCTACGGCGTGGTGGCGGCGCTGCTGCTGCAGGTCTCCGTGGTGCTGGCCGTGGTAGTGCTGCTGGGCGTGCCGCTGCTGGCGATCCTGCTCGGCCCGCTGCTCGGGCGGCTGATGAAGGTGCAGAACGGCTACCGCGAGAACCAGGGCAGGCTGGCCACCCGCCTGGTCGACCTGATCGAGGGGCTCCAGGTGCTCAACGCCTTCGGCGGCAAGGGCACCTACGCCGAGCGGTACCGCGCCGACTCGGCGAGCCTGCGTGAGCAGGGCTACCGGGTGGCGTCGCTGACGAGCTGGATCGGCGCGCTGGGCGCCGGATTGCCCGCCCTGTTCCTGGCCGCCGTCACCTGGCTGGGCGCCCGGCTGGCCGCCGAGGGGGCGATCACGGTGGGCGAGCTGGTCGGGGTGTACGGGTACATCGCCGTGCTGGTGGTGCCGGTCTCCTTCTTCATCGAGGGCAGCTTCCAGATCAGCCACGGCCTGGTCGCCGCCCGCCAGGTCACCCGCTTCCTCGCGCTGCGCGCCGAGAAGCGTCCCCCGCCCGCCGGGCCGGACTTCGCGCCGGGGAGCCTGGTGGGGCTGGTCAGCGCCCGGCCCGAGGAGAGCGTGGCGCTGCTCGAAGGGCTGGGCGGGTTCGACGGCACCTCGCTGATCGCCGACCACGACGCCGCCCTGTTCGCGGGCACGCTGCGCGAGGTCCTTCAGGGCAGGGGCGAGGCCGGCGACGAGGCCATCCACCGGGCCCTGCACGTCGCCGCGGCGCAGGACGTGGTCGCGGGGCTGCGCCACGGGCTCGACTCGATGATCGAACCCGGCGGCCGCAACCTGTCGGGCGGCCAGCGCCAGCGCGTGCGCCTGGCCCGGGCACTGCTGGCCGAGCCCGAGGTGCTGCTGGCGGTGGAGCCCACCTCCGCGCTGGACGCGCACACCGAGTCCCTCCTCGCGGGGCGGCTCCGTACGGCACGCGCCGGCCGTACGACGGTCGTGGCCACCACCTCGCCGTTGCTGCTCGCCCAGGCCGACCAGGTGCTGTTCATCGAGGACGGGCGGGTGGCCGCCTCGGGCACCCACCGCGAGCTGATGGAGTCCACCCCCGGCTACCGGTCGGTGCTCGCATGAACCGCGACCTGCCCGTCGCCGACCGCCGGCAGGTACGGCGGGCCGCCCTGCGCCTGGTCAGGCGAGACGTGCCGGGCTTCACCGCGACGCTGCTGCTCAACAGCCTCGCGGCGGCCGCCGCGCTGGTCAGCCCGTGGTTGCTGGGCCGCATCATCGACTCCATCAGCGCCGGAGGCACGGTCGACCTGCTCGCCGCGATCGCCGTGGGCGCGGCGCTGGCCCAGCTGGTCCTGTCCAGGTACGCCGAGAAGATCGGCACCCGCTTCAGCGAGCGGGTCCAGGAACACATCCGCGCCGAACTCCTGGACCGCGTGCTGGCCCTGCCCGCCGCCACGGTCCAGCACATCCGCACCGGCGACCTGACCGCCCGCGGGACCACCGACGTGGCCGTCGTCGGCCGCACCCTGCGCGACGCCGCCCCCGCGATCCTCGTCTCGAGCCTGCAGGCGCTCTTCCTGATCGTCGCCGTCTTCCTGGTCGACCCGGTCCTGGGCGCCTGCGGCCTGCTCGCGCCGGCCGGCATCGTGGCCGCCTCCCGCTGGTACCTTCGCCGCGCCCGCGCCGCCTACCTGGAGGAGGGCGCCGCCCGCTCGGAGCTGGCCGAGCACCTGGCCGCCGACGCCGCGGGCGCCCGCACCATCGAGGCCCTGGGCCTGCAGGCCAAGCGCACGCGGGCGGCGGAACGGGTGATCGAGCGCAGCCGGGCCGCCCAGCTGCGGACCCTCTTCCTGCGCGGCGTGCTCTGGCCCTCGGTGGAGGTCTCCTCGCTCCTGCCGCCCGTGCTGGTGCTGCTGCTCGGCGGGGTGCTCCTGGACCGCGGCCAGGTCACACTGGGCGCGGTCGTCACCTGCGTGCTGTACCTGCGCCAGCTCGGCCAGCCGATCGAGACGATCCTGATCTGGCTGGAGCAGCTGCAGAGCAGCGGCGCCTCCTTCGCCAGGATCGAGGGCCTCGCGACACCGGCGCGAGAGGAGGCCGGCGCCGGGGCGCCGCAGGGCGACCGCATCGAGGCGCGCGGCGTGCACTTCGCCTACGAAGGCGGCGACGACGTGGTGTCCGGCGTGGATCTGACCGTGCGGCCCGGCGAGCGCCTGGCCGTCGTCGGCCCCTCGGGAGCCGGCAAGTCCACCCTGGGCAAGCTGCTGGCCGGCATCGACCGCCCTCGCCTGGGCACGGTCACCGTCGGCTCGGTGCCCGTCGCCGACCTCTCGCCCGACCGACTCCGCGAGCACGTCGTCCTGGTCACCCAGGAGCAGCACCTGTTCCTCGGCACGGTCCGCGACAACCTGCTGCTGGCGGATCCGACGGCCGGCGACGACCGCCTGCGCGAGGCGCTGGCGGCGGTCGGCGCAGACTGGGTCGCCTCGCTCGACGACGAGCTGGGGTCCCCGTCGTCCGGCGCCACCCTCGGCCCGGACCGGGTCCAGCAGCTCGCCCTGGCCAGGGTCATCCTGGCCGACCCGCACACCGTCATCCTCGACGAGGCCACCGCCATGCTCGACCCCCGGACGGCCAGGCGCGCCGAACGCTCGCTCGCCGCCGTCCTGGAGGGGCGGACCGTCATCGCGATCGCCCACCGCCTGCACACGGCCCGCGACGCCGACCGGGCGGTGGTCATGGACAACGGCCGGGTGGTGGAGGTCGGACCCCACGATGAGCTGGTCGCGGCGGGCGGTGTGTACGAGGAGCTGTGGAGGTCCTGGCACGGCTCGCGGAGCGTCGGCGCCGAACACGATGGTCCGCAGGGCCGACCGGTGGAGCCAGGAGACGGTCAGACCCCGGTGCCGGCGGATCGGGACGCGGGCGCGAGCGTGGAGTGAAGGAGAGATTCACGACCCGGGCGATGTGATCGCGGAACGGAATGTTCCGCATTGGTTTCTAGTGTGGAAGCCATGAAGCCATTCCTGATCGACGTTCCCGAAGCCGACCTCGACGACCTGCGCGACCGTCTGCGCCGCACCCGCTGGGCCGCGCAGTTGCCCGGCGGCTGGAGCAGGGGAGTCCCGGTGGACTACCTGCGCGACCTGGCCGCGTACTGGGCCGACGGCTTCGACTGGCGGGCGCAGGAGGCGCGGCTCAACGAGTGGCCGCAGTTCACCACCGACATAGACGGGCAGACGATCCACTTCGCGCACGTACGCTCGCCCGAGCCCGGCGCGCTGCCGCTGCTCCTCACCCACAGCTGGCCCAGCTCCGTCGCCGAGTTCCTGGACGTCATGGGCCCGCTCACAGACCCCCGCGCCCATGGGCTCGACCCCGCCGTCGCCTTCCACGTGGTGGCGCCGTCCCTGCCCGGCTTCGGCTTCTCGCCGTTCCCCGAGCCCGCCGACGAGCGGATGTGGAGCATCGAGCGCGTGGCCCGTACCTGGGCCGAGCTGATGAGCCGGCTGGGTTACCGGCGCTACGGCGCGCACGGCAACGACGCCGGGGCCCTGGTGACGCCCCGGCTGGCCCTCCTGGACGCCGAGCACGTGATCGGCTCGCACATCACGGCCGGTCTCGGCATCCCCACCGGCGACCCGGCCGAGCTGGAGGGGGCCGGCGCCGAGGAACTGGCGGAGCTGGCGGAGCTCGGACGGGCGATCGCGGGCCAGAGCGGCTACGGCCCGTACCTGTCGGCCCGGCCGCAGACCCTCGCGCACGGGTTCGCCGACTCGCCGGTGGCGCAGCTCGCGTACCTGGTGGAGAGGTTCAAGGAGTTCGACGGCTGGCCCAGCGGTGAGGTGGCCGAGCCGATCGGACGCGACCTGCTGCTCGTCAACGCCGCCCTCTACTGGCTGACCGGCACCGGCGGGTCGTCGTCGTGGACCTACTACGACGGGGCCGCCGGGATGCCGATCGACCAGACGGCCGTGCCGACCGGCGTGTCCCACACGGCCCTCCCGCTGCTGCGGCGCGTCGCCGAACGCAAGAACAAGATCATCCACTGGGGCGGTCACCGGAGCCCCAGCCACATGGTGGCCATGGCGGCGCCGGAGTCGCTGGTGGAGAGCCTGCGGACGTTCTTCGGCATGCTCGCCTGACGGGCGGGACCGCGGACAGCCGAGCCGTCGGGGCGGGTGGGCCCGGGAGCGTTCGCGGGACCGTGCACGGAGCCAGGGGCCTCGGCTAGGGTGCTGGGCGTGGAGATCCAGCGGGCCGAGGAGGCCGACGCGGGTGAGATTCTCACGCTGCAGCGGGCGGCGTACGTCACCGAGGCCCAGCTCTACGGCGATCCGTTCATCCCGCCCCTCGTCGAGTCCCTCCAGCAGGTCCGTGAGGCCATCCGCGACGGCGTCGTGCTCAAGGCCGTCGACGCGGGGCGGGTCGTCGGGTCCGTGCGCGGCCGCCTGTCCGGCGCCACCTGCCGGGTCGGGCGGCTCGTCGTGGCCCCCGACCGGCAGGGCGACGGGCTGGGCACCGCCCTGTTACGTGCGCTGCACGAGCAGGTGCCGGAGGCGTCGGCGTTCGACCTGTTCACCGGCCACCTGTCCGACGGCAACCTGCGGCTCTACCGCCGCCTCGGCTACCGGGAGACCCGCCGCGAGCGCATGGACGACCACCTGACGCTGGTCCATCTGCGGCGGTGAGCGCGGAGGAGGAGGGCGGATAGGCTTTGCGGGTGCTGAAGATCGGACTGACCGGCGGCATCGGGTCGGGCAAGAGCGAGGTGTCGCGGCGGCTGGCCGCCAGGGGCGCCGTGGTGATCGACGCCGACAAGATCGCCCGTGAGGTCGTCGAGCCGGGCACGCCGGGGCTGGCGCGGGTTGTGGCGGCGTTCGGCGAGGAGGTGCTGCGGCCCGACGGCTCGCTCGACCGGGACAAGCTGGGCTCGATCGTCTTCCACGACCCCGACCGGCTCGCCGCGCTCAACGCGATCGTGCATCCCCTCGTGGGGGAGCGGGTCGCGGAGCTGCAGGGGCAGGCGGCCGAGGACGCGATCGTGGTCTACGACGTGCCGCTGCTGGCGGAGAACAAGCTGGCTCCGATGTACGACGTGGTGATCGTCGTGGACGCCGCCGACGAGGTCCGCGTCGCCCGCCTGGCCGAGCACCGGGGCATGCCCGAGAGCGACGCCCGGGCCCGCATCGCCGCGCAGGCCGGACGCGACGAGCGGCTCGCGATCGCGCACGTCGTCATCCCGAACGAGGGGACGCTCGACGAGCTGGAGACCAGGGTGGCCGAGGTGTGGGACGACCTCCTGCGCCGGGCGGCCCGCGGCTGACGGGACGGGCGTTCCTGCCGGGACGGGGATGTCCGCTGCCCGGGGCCGACGATCGTGAGCCGGGGGCCCGGAGCCGGCGCGAACGACGCCGTTCACCGCGTCGGTAGGATGTGCGGGAGTTCGGTTCGGGGAGCGGGGCGGGTACATGACGGTCGGGCACACGGGCCAGGAGGATGCCGGAGCTCGGGGCGTTCGCCCGGCGCCGGACCGGCCGGAGCTGCGGGCCGACTGCGGGAGCTGTTTCGCCCTGTGCTGCGTGGCCCTGCCGTTCGCCAGGTCCGCGGACTTCGCCGTCGACAAGGGCGCCGGCCGGCCCTGCCACAACCTCCAGGACGACTTCCGGTGCGGCATCCACCAGCACCTCCGCCAGGAGGGGTTCCCGGGCTGCACGGTGTACGACTGCTTCGGCGCGGGCCAGAAGGTCTCCCAGACCACCTTCGGCGGGCAGGACTGGCGGAGCGCGCCGGGCACGGCCGGGCGGATGTTCGCGGTGTTCCCCGTCGTGCGGCAGCTCCACGAGCTGCTGTGGTACCTCACGGAGGCGCTGGCGCTGCCCGATGCCGCGCCGGTGCACGACGAGGCACGGCGGGCGCGGGACGAGATCGACGCGCTCACCCGGCTCGGCCCGGAGGAGCTGACCGGGCTCGACGTGGCCGCCCGGCGCGCCGAGGTCAACCCGCTGCTGCTGCGCGTGAGCGAGCTCGTACGAGCTCCCGCGCGGGCGGCCGGGCAGCCGGCCGGACAGGGGCGTGACCGCGGTAAGGACCGGCGGGGCGCGGACCTCATCGGGGCCCGCCTGCGGGGAGCCGACCTGCACGGCGCCGACCTGCGGGGCGCCTACCTCATCGGGGCCGACCTCAGGGGAGCGGACCTGAGGCTGGCCGACCTGATCGGAGCCGACCTCAGAGGGGCCGACCTCGCCGGGGCCGACCTCAGGGGCAGCGTCTTCCTGACCCAGCCGCAGCTCAACTCGGCCCGCGGCGACGCCGCCACGAAGATCCCGCCGACGCTCACCCGTCCCGCCCACTGGGGCGCGGAGGAGGCCGGACGCACGGGCGGCCGCGCCAAGCGGCAGGACGGGCCGTCCACCGGGCAGGGCAGGCCGTCCAAGGGCGGGCCCGTACGGCGCCGTGGCGGGCGGCCGACGGGCCGGGGCGGCAACGGGAAGGGCTGACCCCGCCAGACCCTGACGAGGCCCCTCAGGCCCCGGAAGGGGCCCCGATCCCGCGAGCCCCCACCAAGGCTCCTCAGGCCCCGCCGCGCACCGCGATCCCTTACCAAGCAGGCCCCGTCAGAGACCCGCCCGGTCAGAACGGGCTGTCGAGCGGCACGGGGCGGACATCCGGCAGGTACGGGTCCAGCTCGCCCGGCTCGAACCGCGACATCCCGATCACGTGCCAGAACTGCCCCGCCACCTCCCCCTCCACCTTGTACCGGCCACCCGGCGACAGCGCCGCCCATCCCTCGGGTAAACCGAGCAGCGTGGCGTGGCGGCTCTCGCCTCTCCACAGGATCACCACGCCGTCGTCCCCGGCCGTGGCCAGCAGGTCCGGGTCGGACGGGCTGTAGGCGACCGACCACACCCGCCGCGTGTGCCCCTTCAGCGAGTGGAGCAGCCGCCCGGTGATCGTGTCCCACACGCGTACGGTCAGGTCGTCGCCGCCGGTCGCGAGGCGCTCGCCGGTGAGGTCGAAGGCGACGGACCACAGCCGCCCCGTGTGCTCCTCCAGGGTGTGCCTGAGCACCGGCTGCCAGGGCCGGCCGGGCAGCAGCTCCCACACCCGGGCCGTGCCGTCGTTGCTGGCGCTGGCCAGGTAGCGTCCCGACGGCGAGAAGACGACCGCGTACACCCGGTCGGTGTGCCCTTCGAGGGTGGCCACCCGGCCGCCGGACTCGACGTCCCAGACGCGGACCAGCCGGTCGTCGCAGCCCGTCGCCACGTACCGGCCGTCCGGACTGAACGCGATCGAGCGGACCCGGCCCCGGTGGTCGGCCAGGTCGCTGACCAGGCGGCCGGTCGCGCGGTACCACACGCGCACGCTGTCGTCGTCGTTGGCCGTGGCCAGGAGCGTGCCGTCCGGGCTGAACGCCTCGGCCCACACGTGGTCGGTCTCGACGTTGAGCTCGCGCTCGTACTCGCCGGTGATGGCGTTCCAGAAGTGCACGCCGCCGTCGTTGCTGGAGGTGGCGAGCACGGGGCCGGCCGGTGAGAACAGCGCGGAGACGAGCCGGTCCGCGGTGCCCGTGAACTCGCGCAGCCGCCGCCCCGTGGCCGCCTCCCACACGCGTACGACACCGTCGTTGCCGCTGGTGGCGAGCATGGTGCCGTCGGCGCTGAAGCGGACCGAGGAGATGCGCCTGCCGTGGCCGCGCAGGACCCGCTGGCACTTTCCGGTCGGCGGGTCCCACAGGCGCACGGTGCCGTCGTTGCTGCTGGTGGCGAGCTGCTGGCCGTCGGGGCGGTAGGCGAACGGCCAGACGGAGCTGCGGTGACCGGTCAGCTCGACGCGCGCCGTGCCGCCCGTCTCCTGGAGGCGGACGACGCCGCCGGAGTCGCCGCTGGCGAGGGTGCGACCGTCGGGGCTGAACGCCACCTGGTAGACGCTCGCGGAGTGGACCGTGTGCATGCCCCGCGGCTCGGCCGCGACCGGATCCCACAGGCGGACGGCGCCGGCCGTGTCGCCGGTCGCGAGCAGCGTGCCGTCGGGGGAGAAGGCGACGCAGTAGACGGACCCGGCGTGGCCGGTGAGCGTGCCGCGCAGCGTCCACGTCGCGGTGTCCCACAGGCGTACGGCCCCCGCCTCGTCGCCGGTGGCCAGCAGGCGGCCGTCCGGGCTGTGGACCGCCCGGTAGACGGAGCCGCCATGGCCGTCGAGGGTGGCCACCACGTCGCCGGTGCCGAGGTCCCAGACGCGCACCACGCCCGCCGAGTCGCCCGTCACCAGCTCCGCGTACCCGAACGAGGCCGTGTAGATGGGCGCCTGGTGCCCGGCCAGGCGGTGCGCCTCGCGGCCCGTGGCGGTCTCCCAGACGCGGACGATCCCGTCGCCGCCGCCCGCGGCCACCAGCTCGCCGCCGCGGCTGAGCCGTACCGGCCACACCCCGTCGGGGTGGCCCTCCAGCCGGCGCAGCAGTGTGCCGGTCACGGCGTCCCACAGCAGCACGACGCCGTCGCTCGCGCCGGAGGCGAGCAGGTCGCCGGCGAAGGAGACGGCGTAGACGCGGCCGTGGTGGCCCTGCAGGGTGCGCGCGGGGGAGCCGCCCACGCAGAGCAGCACGCCGCCGTCCTCGTTGCCGATGGCGATCGTCGTGCCGTCGGGGCTGTAGGCGATGGGCTCGGGCAGCCGGCTGGTCTGGAAGTGGTAGCCGTAGGGGACGCCGATGGCGGCGGGCGCGAGCTGGGTCTCGACCGGCGTGCCGGGCACCACGGCGGCGCCCGGCAGGTCCGGCAGCGTGCCGGTGACATGGATGAGCGCCGCCCGGTGCCAGCGGGCGCCCTCGGCGGTCACGTCGCTCAGGTCGGTGTGGATGAGCCGGGCGCCGGACAGGTCGGCGCCCCGCAGGTCGGCCCCGGTCAGCAGGGCTCCGTCGAGCCGGGCCCCGGTGAGCCGGGCGTCGCGCAGCACGGCCTTGGACAGGTTGGTGCGGGCGAGCGTCGCCTCCGACAGGTCGGCGCCGGTCAGGTCGACCTCCTGCAGGTCGCGCTCCGACAGGTCCTCGCCCTTGAAGTTGGCGCCGCGCAGGTCGGCCTGCGCGGGGGTGCGCAGCCGTCCCGCGATCTTGACGGCGTTGGCGCCGGCGTGATGCCCGGGGGGCGGGTCGTTCAGCCACGCCCGCAGGGCCCGTACGTCGGCCAGGTCGCACAGGAACTCGACGCTCAGCGGCGTCAGCGGCCCCCGCGCCAGCGTCACCGGGTCGTCGAGGGTGTCGGCGACGTGGCGGGCCACCAGCCACTCCATGACCGAGGAATGGATGAACCCGAACATGCCCTCCTCGGTGCGGACCAGCAGGCTGCCCGAGCCCATCGCGTACGCGGCGTGCGCGGCCGACAGCTGGCCGCCCGCCAGGTCCGTCAGCGTCTCGGCGAACTCCGTCAGCTCCTCCACGCCGAGCAGCGCCTCGCCCGCCTCCCACAGGCGCAGCGCCAGCGCCGTCACCGCCTGCCACAGCTCGGCCAGGGTCAGACCGGAGGCCGAGCCGGGCAGCGCCGTCCGTCGCTCCTCGAACATCAGCCACGACGTCAGGATCTCCTGGTAGAGCAGGGCGGGGCTGGTGGTGTGGCGGGCCCGGACCACGGTGCGCAGCCGCTCGGCGTCGAGGTCGGCGATGAAGCTCAGCATGCGCGGGTTCTGCGCCAGGTCGAGGAGGTCCTCGATGCTCTCCAGCAGCGACATGCGCGCCGCCGCCTCGTCGCCGTCGTCGTAGCGGTTGACCAGGTAGGAGTTGATCTGGTCGCGGGAGAAGTTCTCGACGGCGAGCAGCCGCCGCTGGGGCAGCACCCCGACCATCTCGCCGAGCGAGCGCAGCACCTGCCCGTGCGACCTGAAGTGCTGGGTGCGGCTGGCGACCACGATCTTCGCCTTGTCCTCGGCCGCGGCGAGCAGGGTCGCCAGGTGGTCGGCGGCCCGGTCGTAGGTGAGCCGGGCGACCAGCTCGTCGAAGCCGTCGAACAGCAGCACGATGCGCCCCTGCCGGAGCAGGTAGCGGAACGCCTTGAGGTCGATGAGCTCCTCGCCGTGGGTGGCCAGGTGGGCGGCCACGAGCGCGTCCACCGAGTGCGCCTTGTCCAGCGCCCGCAGCTCGATGAAGATCGGTGTCAGGTGGGGAAGCTCGGCCGGGATGCGCCGGGCCAGCTCGCGCAGCGCGAACGTCTTGCCGTGGCCGAAGTCGCCGAGCAGCAGCATGAACCGGCCGTGGTCGCTGGTGAGCAGCCGCATCAGCTCGTCGGTGAGCCCGTCCTTGACCGGGTGGCCGGGCCGGTCCAGCTCGCGGTAGCGCTGGGGGACGTACAGCCCCGGCGGGTAGCGGCGGTCGCCGGCCAGCCGGGCGGTCTGCTCGGCCACGTACCCGGACAGGTCCAGCAGCCCCTGGAACTCGGTGAAGCTGCGCAGCAGCACCCCTCTGCGCAGGAACGCGTCGCGCAGCGCGCGCTCGGGCGGCGGCCCCTGGTAGACCAGCTCGCCCTGCAGCCCGGCCGCGTGCGCCTGCCGGGCGAACGCCTCGGCGGCGGCCTCGTCGATCCGGCCCACGTGCGCGCCGATCATGGTCAGCCGGACGAACCCGTCGTCGGGGTGGGTGACGACGACGTGGGTGGGGAAGCGGCGGATCCGCGCGCGCTCGTGCCGGGCCTCGCACACCTCGGCGATCCGGTCGAGCAGCAGCTCGACCGGGCTGGGCTCGCGCTCCGGCGGCTCCTGGCGGGGCCGCGGCACCTGGGGGGTCTCGCCGGTGAACGGGGCGCGGGCGGCCCGCCAGCTCCGCGAGTCCCGCCGGGGCTCCTGGTCGGGCACCCACGTGCGGACGCCGCCGGGCATGATCTCGACGACGTGGTGGCGGCCCGGCCGGGGCGCCACCACACCCCCTTCGCCGTTCTCCTCCGGGCCGTGGGCGCGGCCGGCGCCGTGGAAGAGCAGGTTGAGCCGGTGCGACAGCAGGCGGTCGAACATGGGCGCGTCGCGCAGCGCCGACGGCGGGTGGCCCATCGCGCCGAGCCGCAGCCACTGGCTCTCCTCGTACGGCCGCAGCCGCTCGGCGAACCAGGCCGCCTGCGCCTCGCCGAGCTGCGCGTACGCGTCGCGCTCCAGGTGGCTCATGGCCATGGTGGAGTTGAGCCCGGCCACGACCACCTTGAGGTCGGGCACCTGGAACAGCGTCCACGGCTGTCCGCCGTCGAAGACCCGGTCGTCCAGCCCCTGGTAGACCTCGTCGAACAGCCCGGCGAAGTGGCGCCACTTCGGCCAGTACGGCGGCTGCGGGCTGACGTCGTCGGCCTCGCAGGTCATGAAGTAGGCGCTGGCGGCGGCCTTGGTGACATCGCGCGGGCCCGGCACGAGGATGAGGCGGTGCGGCTCCAGCCCGAGCAGCAGCCGCAGGTCCGTGACGAACCGGGTGGCCTGGCCGAACTGCCCGAGGCTGCCCGACTCGGTCAGGTCGCCGCTGACCACGATGAGGTCGGGCCGTGGCATGCCGCGGTCGTACATGGAGGTGAGGTCCGCCCAGATGCGCGCCTGCATGTCCTCCGGAGTGAACGGCTCGCCCGGGTCGGGCAGCGCCCGGCCGAAGCGGGGACCGCCGACGTGCAGCACGCTCAGCGACTCCCGCCGGTGGTCGGGGCCGGTCGCCGGCGGGAACTTGGGGGCGGTCACCGGCGTGCGGCGGGCCCGGGAGCGTTCGGCCGGGGCGGGCAGCGTCGGGGCGGGCGCCTGCGCGCCGGCGTGGGCGCCGGTGGGGAAGGCGGGCGGCACGTCGGGCTTGGCCCGGCCGGCCAGCGCCTCGCCGACGCGGCCGAGCAGCCGCGCCCTGGCCTGGCCGGCGTCGTTCACGCCGAGCAGGTCGACCCAGGTGATCGTGGACAGCAGTCCCTCCAGTTGGACGTCCTCCAGCCGGATCGTGACCAGCTTGCGTGAGGGGTCGTCGGGGTCGGCGCGCAGCGCGGCCTGCCACTCCAGGCGCCCGTAGCGGGAGGTGAGGTAGTGGCGCGAGAGCACGGCCACGACGAGCTGCGCCTCGCTGACGCCACGATCCATGAAGTCGATGAAGTTCGTCCCGGGGACGAAGTCCCACGCCTGGATCATGGTCTTGTACCCGGCGGCCTCCAGCTCCCACGCGATCCACGTCGCCCACGCCGTGTCGGCGGGGGAGTAGCTGACGAAGATCTCGGTCGGCCTGCCGTCGCGTGACATCTGCTCAGTATCCCTCGCGGCATCGGCGTTGGGGAGGCGATGTGCGATCATCGTCGGGTGTGGCGGCGTCTCGGCGTGCTCGACTGGATCAGGATCGGCCTCCTGGCGCTCGGTGTGCTGTTCGTGGCGAGCGGGCTGCTCCCGCTGAGCGAGGCCGCCGAGAGCCTGGACGACATCGGGCCGCTGCTGGTGTTCCTGGTGGGGATCATCGTGCTGGCGGAGCTGACCAAGGAGGCCCAGGTCTTCGACGTCATCGCGGCGCGGATGGCGGTGCTGGGACGCGGCAACTACGCCGCCCTTTTCCTCCTCTGTACGGCTTTCGCATCCTTCGTCACGATATTTCTGAATCTTGATACGACTGCGGTGTTGCTCACCCCGGTCATGCTGGCCCTGGCCCCCAAGGCGCGCATCGCCCCCCTGCCCCTGGCCATGACCACGATCTGGCTGGCCAACACCGCGAGCCTGCTGCTGCCGGTCTCCAACCTCACCAACCTGCTCGGCATGCAGAAGATCGGCCTGGACGCGCAGGAGTTCGCCGCCCGCATGTGGGCCCCGCAGATCGCCTCCATCGTCGTGACCATGGCGTTCCTGTGGGTGTTCTACTGGCGGCGCGGCGAGCGCCGCGACCTGCGCTACACGCCGCCGCTGCTGGAGCCGGTCGGCGACCGGGTGCTGTTCGCCGTCGCCTCGGCGGCCTGCGTGCTGTTCATCGTCGCGCTCCTGCTCAAGGTCCAGGTCGGCGTCGCCGCGCCCGCCGCCGCGCTCATCGTCGTGGCCGCCTACGCGCTGCGCGCCCGCAAGCGGCTCACCTGGGGCCTGATCCCGTGGCAGCTCCTCATCTTCGTGACCGGCCTGTTCCTCGTGGTCCCCACCCTCAGCAGGTACGGACTGGCCGACCTGATGAGCTGGATGCTCGGCACGGGCCACGACCCCTACCGCACGGCCGCCGTCGGCGGCGGGCTCGCCAACACCATCAACAACCTGCCCGCCTACAAGGCCGTCGAGCAGGTCATCCCCTCGGGCGAGCGCGACCAGCTCCTCGCCCTGCTCATCGGCACGAACGTGGCCCCCGTCATCACGCCGTGGGCCTCGCTGGCCACGCTGCTGTGGTTCGAGTCGTGCCGCCGCCACGACGTGCGCGTGCCGATGCGCCGTTTCCTGCTGACCGGCGCGGGCCTCGCCGTCGCCGGCCTCCTCGTCACGGTGTGGGCGCTCGTCCTGACCTCCTGACCACGTCGAGGAGGGCGGGCAGGGCGCGCGGGTGGGCGGCGACGAAGCTGCGGTCCTCCGCCGGGCCGTCGAAACGCTCCTCGAACGGCCCGCCGTCCAGCGCCCGGATCTCGATGCCCGCCTCCCGCGCGATGAGCGCCCCGGCCGGCAGGTCCACCGCCTCCGCCCGGTAGCCGACGAAGCCGTCGATGTCGCCCCTGGCCAGCATCGCCCACTGCAGCAGCGGCGCCCAGAGCTGCAGCATCCTGCGGGCGTGCCCCTCCAGCCCGGCCTTCAGCCCGAGCACGGCCGCGTCGCCGCGGGAGACGGCGTAGCCCTGCGTCCAGGCCAGCAGCGGCCCGTGCGGCGTCGCGTGGTACGGCGGCGCGAGCCGCGCCCCCGACGAGGTGAGCGCGCCCTCGCCCCGCACCGCCGACCAGGTCTGCCCGGCGACCGGGTCGTGGACCACGCCCAGCACCGGCCGCCCGCCCCGGCACAGGGCCACCCCGACCACGTACGCCTGCAGGCCGATCGCCACGTTGTTGGTGCCGTCGAGCGGGTCGACGAGCCACGTCCACTCGCCGTCGCGCGCCCCCAGCAGCCCCGACTCCTCGGCGATCACCGTGTGCGACGGGAACGCGGTCAGGACCCGCTCCAGCAGCAGCTTCTCGGAGGCGAGGTCGAGATCGGTCACCACGTCGCCGGAGCGGCCCTTGGCGCGGACCCCGAGCGCGCCGCCGGCGCCGCTCCGGATGAGCCGCCCGGCGGCCTCGGCGGCCTCGACGGCGACCGCGCGAGCGTGCTGTAGGTCCATCGGCACCCCTCAGGTCAGGTGGGCGGCTATCAGGCGGACGGCGTGGGCCGTCTCCTCCGGGTCGAGCGGCTGCCTGGAGACGTGGTGGCCGAGGCCGGCCAGCGGGCCGAGGGACAGGTCGCGGCTGCCCCGCCTGCCCCGGCCCAGGGCTATCGTGGCCGCCTCGCCGCCCTCCGGCACCACGCTGCTGTGGAAGCGGCCGGCGCGCAGCGTGTAGCTGTCACCGGGGCCGAACACCTCGACCAGGCCCGTCGCGTGGCGCACGGTGCGGCCGGTGGGGCTGATGTGGTCGCCGCCCGGGTCGCTGACCACCTCGAACACCCGGTGGGTGGCGTCGGGCCCGGCGTCGGCCACGTCCACGTGGACG
The DNA here is from genome assembly GCF_040605905.1 of Nonomuraea sp. NPDC005501. NCBI lineage: Bacteria > Bacillati > Actinomycetota > Actinomycetes > Streptosporangiales > Streptosporangiaceae > Nonomuraea > Nonomuraea sp. NPDC005501. Next base: position 106,798 of record NZ_JBEXDT010000006.1, read on the forward strand.
TTGCGGATCTGGCCGTACAGGACGTGGCTGAACAGGTCCCAGCTGTGGCAGTGGATCTGCGAGGTGGTGCTCTCGGCGTGCGCCAGCGCCCCGGACCACAGGTGGACGCACACGCCGTCGCCGCCCGAGCGCTCCACCGGCAGGCAGACGAACCCGAGCGGGTGGCGCACGGCCCGCACCTCGCCGGACAGCGCCTTCAGCGCCCACTCGCCGGCCCGGCCCCCCGCCAGCTCCCGGTAGACGTCGTCGTGGCCCACTCCCCGCTCACCCCCCGTACGGATTCACGGCGCGCAGCGCCTTGCGGGCGATGTCCACCACGTCGTGCTCGTTGTACGAGCGCGGCAGCGGCACGCCGATGCGCTCGAACAGCTCCTGGACCTCCTCGACCGTCGGCTCGTCGCTGAGCGGCACCTTCTTGTACTTCTCCAGCGGCACCCGGCGCGCCTGCTCGAAGCTCAGCCGCAGCTCGGTGTCGCAGTTCTCGTAGAAGAACGTGCCGGCCAGCGCGGTCATCGCCCGGTTGGGGTCCTCGACGGTCATGATGAGCCGGGTCGCCGACAGGTCCCAGCGGAACGTCGTCATCGTCGCCGACAGGCCCACCCCGATGTCCAGCAGGCCGTAGCGCTGCCGGTGCCAGAACGCGGCCAGGATCGTCGCGTACGACTCCTTCCTGACCCGGTCGGTCGTCCACGTCTCGCCCGTGCCGTCGGGCGTGTCGGACAGCGACCGCCGGTAGTGGGCGTAGGTCTCGCACACCTCGGCGTTGGTCGGGTCGACGATCTCGACGCGCACGGTGAGGTGCCGCTTCACCCGGCGGGCCGCGGCGACGCACCGGGGCAGGGTGACGGCCCGCAGGTAGGTGCCGGTGCCGCCCTTGAAGCTCCATCGGGTGGTGTCCTCGCGCGCCTCGGCGTGGGCCTGGGCGATCTCCTGGCGGCTGCCGAGGACCCGGACGAGCTGGAGCACGTCCAGCGCCTTGCGGGTGCCGGCGACCAGGCCGTCGATCTCGTCCAGCCGGGCCAGCCGGGCGGGGAGCTCGGCGAGCGCGCCGGAGGTGATCGTCTCCTCGACGGGCGCCTGCCGGACGCGGTCGCGCAGCAGCGCGGTGGCCACGAGCGCGAGGATCACCAGCGTGGCGGCGCTGACGAGCTGCTGCTGCACCTCGGCGCCCTTGGGACCGAACACCTCGTCGGGCATGATGCCGAGCACGCCGACGACGATGGCCAGGACGAGGGCGATCGCCCCGTCGGCGTTCTGGGCCGCCCATGGCGCGACCCGGCTCCACGCCGACCTGAACCGTGACATCGCTGGCCCCGCATCCGACGATCGTTCAGTCCCCGAGCGCCATGGTAACGATCGCCCCAGGCCCGTGCCAGCTCGCGGAAGATACGGTCGCCGCGCGCCGGGGGGAGGGGGCCGTGGCGCGGCCCCCTCCGGGACGCGTCAGAACCAGCCGCGGTGGCGGGCCATCTGCTCCAGGCCGTGCTGCAGCGCCTGGTCGGCCGTGCCGGGGCCGGCGTCGTAGCGGACCGTGAAGCGGTTGTAGGCGTCGTGGCCGGAGGTCAGGAACCCGCCCCGCTTGTCGGCCTCCAGGATGACGTCCATCTGCCGCGGCCCCGCGATGAACGTCAGCTCCAGCTCGTTGAAGTACCGCCGCCACTGGCCGCCGGCGTGGTACTCGATCTCCTGGAAGAACGGCATGGTGGAGCCGTACAGCGTGCCCCGCTCCAGGTCGGCCTTCTTGAAGTGGAAGCCCATGCGGTCCAGCGCGCCCAGCAGGTGCTGCTGCGCCGGCAGGGGGTCCACGTACAGCGGGTCGAGGTCGCCCTTGTCCAGCGCGCCCGCCAGCGCCAGCTCGGTCTGCACGCCGAGCCGCATGCCGTGCAGCGGGTGCCCGCCGACGGTGCTGATCGGCGTCTCCCACGGGATCTGGAGCTCGAACGGCTGGCTGTGCTGCGCCCCCGCGGCGAGCTGGAACGCCCCCGCGACCTGCTGGCGCAGGAAGCTGTACGTGGTCTTGTACTCGTTGTCGCCGCTCTCGACCTCGACCACGGCGGTCAGGTCGAGGTGGATGCCCTCGACCTTGTAGTCGGAGCCGCCGCCGCGGAAGTTCACGACGCCGCGCAGCGGGTCACCCGGGCGGACGGTGGTGCCGGACAGCACCGTGTCGACCTCGACGCCCGCGCCGAACGCGGCCATCAGCTTGCGGAACACCATGGGGTCCTTCTCCTATGCGTTCGGTTGCAGCGCCGGCGGATCAGCGCTGGGCGGGGGGAGTGGCGCCGTTGGGGGCGGCCACCTGGCCCGAGATGCGGGGGAGGAACTGGGCCAGCAGCATCGTGGACAGGGCCGAGGCGTCGCCCGAGCCCTGCTGGGTGCGCACCACCAGCGGCTGCGGAGCGCTCTCGGCCAGCTTGGCGCCCACGTCGAGGCGGCGGCGGGCCAGCTCGTACTGGAGCACGGCCCGGTTGTCACGGTAGGACTCGGCCAGCCGGCGCAGCGCCTTGGCCTCGTTCTCGGCGGAGGTCAGCTCGGCCCGGCCGCGCGCCTCGATCTCCCAGCGCACGCGCTGCGCCTCGGTCTCCTGCTCCTCCAGCATGCGGGCCACGTCCTTGCGCGCCGTGTTGTGGGCGGCCTTGACCTCGACGACGCGGGCGTCACGGGTCTTCTTGGAGCGCTCGATCTCCATGAGCAGGGTGTCGATGCGGCGCTTGCGGGTCAGCTCCCACTCCCGCTCGTACGCCGACAGCTCCTTGGCCACCTTCTCCCGGGTGGCCAGGTGCTGCTGGTACTGGTCGGGAAGCTGCACGTCGGGGATGTTCGCGCCGGTCACGCGCACGCCGTACCGGCCGAGCTGGCGGTTGAGCGCCTCCTGCATGTCGCCCACGTCCGAGCCGCGCAGGTCGTACGCGCGCTCGGTCTGGACGCGGCGGCTGCGCTGCCGGATGGCGTCCTGCACGGCACTGGCCAGCACCAGGTCGAAGTTGCCAGCGCCGATGGTCCGCACGAACGCGACCGGGTCCACGATGCGGAACTTGAGGAAGAACTCGATCGACTTCAGCGGCACGTTCTCGGCCGTCGGACAGGCCACGATGGGCGCCGAGTACGGGATCTCGGTGGAGGTGTCGACCACCGCGTCCACCCGGTCCCACGGCAGCCACAGGTAGTGCCGGCCGGGCGGAAGCGTGCCGGTGATCGCGCCCCAGCGGCTGCGGACGCCCGTCGTGCCCTCCTCGATCTCGATGATCGCCTTGCGCCACATCAGCACGGCCGCCAGCGCCAGCAGGAGCAGCGCGGCCAGCGCGGGCAGGGTCCGGACGTCGGTCACCACCGCCATCCCGGCGAAGTACACCGCCAGGAACACCAGCGTCATCCAGGCGAACCCGCGCCGGTCCTTGGGGATCACCACGGGCACGAGCTGGCCCTGCTCGCCGCCGCGCAGGAGCTGGCGGATGTCGGACCAGGACGCCAGCGACTCCTTGATCTTCGAGAACTCGCGGCCGCTCATCGGACCTCACCCTCCGTCATCACGTCCACCGTCACCGGCGCCACCGCTGAGGCGTCCACGTCGGCCGCCCTGCCGAGCAGCGCGGCGATCTCCGCCTCACGGACGCGCACGCGCTCGCCGATCGCCGACAGCCTGCCCCGGATCGCCGCCATGTCCTCGGCCGAGAACAGCGTCGCGCCCCGACCCCCGACGAGCTGCTGGGCGAGCTCCAGGAAGTCGATGTCGGTCCGCTCGCCCACCTGCACCACCTGGGGCAGCCGCGACGAGACCGACTCCAGCTTGTCCAGCAGGTCCTGCTGGAAGCGGTAGTCGAGGATCTCCGGCGCCTCGGCGGCGCTCAGCGCCCGGATGTCGAGGGCCTGCGCCTCCAGCAGCGCCGAGTTGGCGTTGGCCGTGGACTCCGCCTCGACCAGCCGCTGCCTGGCCTGGGCCTTGGCCTGGTGGGAGGCGCGTTCGAGGGCGGTGTCCATGCGGGCCTGGTAGCCGGCGATCTCCGCCTGGATGGCGCTGAGCGTCTCGTGCAGCCCGGCCAGCTCCTTGACCAGGTCGCCCTCGTTCTGCTCCTTGCGCAGCTGGAGCTCGTACTCGTAGGTGTAGGCCTCCTTGGCGACCCGCACCATCTCGGGCGCCGCGAGGTCCATGCGGTACTCCTGGCTGGACGGCTCGGCGTGCGTGATGTTGACGTCGGTGAGCCGCACGGCCGGCAGGAACTGCTGGTTGAGGCTCTCCAGCATGCCGAGCGTGCTCTCGCCCACCAGGTCGTAGATGTCCTCGGCGCGCTGGGCGTAGATGAGGGAGCGGGTGACCTCGCTGATGGCGTTCTGCAGCTTGGACTGGAAGCCGCTGACCGAGCCGAGCACGAAGATGAACTCGGCCGGGTTCTCGATCCTGAACTGGAGGAACAGGTCGACGCTGGCCTTGACGCCCTGCTGGGTCGGCGCCTCGCGGATGGGGGCGTTGAAGGGGTACTCGCGGGTGGTGTTGACGATGTAGCTGACCCGCTTCCACGGGTTGATCAGGGTCACGCGGCCCGGGTCGGCGATGTGCACGAGCTTGCCGAACTTGGTGATCAGCGCCTTGCAGCCCTCGGGCACCATGACGACGCTGCGGCGCCACCACAGGAACGCCGCCGCCAGCACGAGCACCACCCAGTAGTGGGGGCCGAAGAGCAGCTCGGTCCGGGGGATGACGTTGCCCAGGGCGCCGATCAGGCCGAGCACCACGAGGATGCCCAGCGGCACCACGACCTTGGCGGTGCTGCCCTTGGGGATCACCACCGGCGAGATGACGTGCATGCCGTTCTCGGCGAAGCTGCGGTTGATGATCTCGCCGGCCTCGTTCAACGACGCGGTGCGCGCCTCGATGAGCGTGCCCACCGACGCGCCGCCGTCACGGGCGGCGGCGAAGTCGTGCGGGTTGAGGGCGAATCCGGGTGCCTGGCCGCCGGCTTGACCCGCCTGGCTCATCAGCTGGCCCGCCACCTGACCGGCCGCCTGCCTGAAGTCACCTCCCTGCATGACGGCCTGGGCGACGCCCTGGCCCGCTTGGACGAGAGCCTCTCTGGGTCGTGACATAGCACCTTCCTTTTCCGCTACAGGCGGTTTCGACCGTATCGGGTGGGACTTGCTGTTCGCTTGCAGTGCGATCTCACAGGTCTGTTGCGATATCGCGCCGCCGGAGTCCGAGCGCGGCGTCGCCCGCCGCGAGCCCCACCGGCGGGCGGTTCTGTCGGTGGCGCGACCTACAGTGGCAGCATGCGACCGGTCACTGATTTGCAGCGGAAGGTGGCGCCCTTCGAGGTCGTCACCGAGATGACTCCTTCCGGCGACCAGCCGGCGGCCATCGCCGAGCTGGAGCGCCGCGTCAAGGCCGGGGCCAAGGACAACGTCCTGCTGGGCGCCACGGGCACGGGCAAGACCGCCACCATCGCGTGGCTGATCGAGCGGCTGCAGCGCCCCGCGCTCATCATGCAGCCCAACAAGACGCTCGCCGCCCAGTTCGCCAACGAGCTGCGCGAGATGCTGCCCAACAACGCCGTCGAGTACTTCGTCTCGTACTACGACTACTACCAGCCCGAGGCGTACGTCCCGCAGAGCGACACCTACATCGAGAAGGACTCCTCGATCAACGACGAGGTCGAGCGGCTGCGCCACTCGGCGACCAACTCACTGCTCACGCGCCGTGACACGATCGTGGTCGCCTCCGTGTCGTGCATCTACGGCCTGGGCACGCCGCAGGAGTACGTCGACCGCATGACCCGGCTGCGCGTCGGCATGGACATCGACCGCGACCGGCTGCTGCGCCGCCTCGTCGACATGCAGTACACCCGCAACGACCTGGCCTTCACCCGGGGCACGTTCCGGGTGCGCGGCGACACGATCGAGATCATCCCGAAGTACGAGGAGCTCGCCGTCCGCATCGAGATGTTCGGCGACGAGATCGAGAAGCTGTCCACCATGCACCCGCTGACCGGCGAGGTCATCACGGAGGACGAGGAGCTCTACATCTTCCCCGCCTCCCACTACGTGGCCGGCGAGGAGCGGATGTCGGCGGCCGTGCGCGGCATCGAGGCGGAGCTGGCCGACCGGCTCGCCGAGCTGGAGCGCCAGGGCAAGCTGCTGGAGGCGCAGCGGCTGCGCATGCGCACCACGTACGACATCGAGATGATGCGCCAGATCGGCACCTGCTCCGGCATCGAGAACTACTCGCGCCACATGGACGGCCGCGAGCCGGGCAGCGCCCCCAACACCCTGCTCGACTACTTCCCCGAGGACTTCCTGCTCGTCCTCGACGAGTCGCACCAGACGGTGCCGCAGATCGGCGCCATGTACGAGGGCGACGCCTCCCGCAAGCGCACCCTGGTCGACCACGGCTTCCGCCTGCCGTCGGCGATGGACAACCGGCCGCTGAAGTGGGAGGAGTTCCTGGAGCGCATCGGGCAGAGCGTCTACCTGTCGGCCACGCCCGGCTCCTACGAGCTGGGCCGCGTCAAGGGCGACGTCGTCGAGCAGGTCATCCGGCCGACCGGCCTGGTCGACCCCGAGGTGGTCGTCAAGCCCACCAAGGGGCAGATCGACGACCTGGTCCACGAGATCCGCGAGCGGGCCGAGCGCGACGAGCGCGTCCTGGTCACCACCCTGACCAAGAAGATGTCCGAGGACCTCACCGACTACCTCCTGGAGCTCGGCATCCGGGTGCGCTACCTGCACAGCGAGGTCGACACGCTGCGCCGCATCGAGCTGCTGCGCGAGCTGCGCGTCGGCGAGTACGACGTGCTGGTCGGCATCAACCTGCTGCGCGAGGGCCTCGACCTGCCCGAGGTGTCGCTGGTGGCCATCCTCGACGCCGACAAGGAGGGCTTCCTGCGCTCGGAGACCTCCCTCATCCAGACCATCGGCCGCGCCGCCCGTAACGTCTCGGGCCAGGTCCACATGTACGCGGACAAGATCACGCCGTCGATGGAGCGGGCCATCGACGAGACCAACCGGCGCCGGGCCAAGCAGATCGCCTACAACGAGGCCAACGGCATCGACCCGCAGCCGCTGCGCAAGAAGATCGCCGACATCCTCGACTCGCTGCAGCGCGAGGACGCCGACACCGACCGCCTGCTCGGCGGCGGCCGTCAGCAGTCGCGCGGCAAGGCGCCGGTGCCCGGCTTCGCCGCCAGGCAGGCCGGCCAGCACGCCAAGGCCATCGCGGGCGAGATGCCGCGGGCGCAGATGGAGACGCTCATCGAGTCGCTGACGGAGCAGATGCACCAGGCGGCGGCGGACCTGCAGTTCGAGGTCGCGGCCCGGCTCCGCGACGAGATCAAGGAGCTCAAGCGCGAACTGCGCGACATGAAGGAGGCCGGCGTCAGGTAGCGGGATCCCGGCGGAGGCGTCCGGAGCCGCGCCCCGGCGGCCGGCTCCAGCTCGAAGGTGGGGAGGCTAGACGCCCGAGCGGGCTCGGGTGGGGCGCAGCCGGCGGCCGAGCCCGGCGAGCCACCGCCGGGGGAGCGCCAGCGTCAGGACGGCGAGCACGACGTGCGCCGCGATGAAGGCGTATGCCTCGTTCCGCGTCGCGGGATGCCCCAGCCGGACCGTCATGTGGTGCGCCCAGTCCCAGACCTCGGGGATCCCGTTCAGCCGCCGGTTCATGACGACCGCCACCAGGTCCTCCAGGCCCGACATCTGGAGGATCGTCATGGCTGCCCCGATCCGCAGCACTCCCTCCCGCGAGCCGCCGCCGACCCGGTAGGACAACACCAGTCCGACGATGAGGAACGGTACGAACACCACCACATGCAGGTAAAGGTCCTCGAACACCGCTGACCCGTCCACCATGTCCAGCGCGGTCATGAACGTCTTGGGCACGAAGTAGCAGAGGAAGCCCAGGAAGATCGCGGGCAGCGTCACCAGGTGCAGCCGCAGCCACCGCGCCCACGCCACGTCCAGCCACGCGACGGCGACGCAGGCGGCGATCTGGGGGGTCAGCTTGACCAGGAGCATCCAGGCCGAGGTGATCTCCCGCTCGTAGGGGATGACGAACCTGACCATGACGGCCAGTGCCGCCGCCAGAGCTCCCATGAGCAGCGCCGCCCCGTTGTCTCGCCAGAACGGGGTGGACGGGCGCGTGATCGGAGAGGACAGCATGGGTTCCCTGTCAGTGCGTCGAGACGGTGAGTGCCGAGGATGGATGCCGGCAGGAGGGGGCCGGGACGGTGAGTGCCAGGAGGTCGCTCCCGGCAGGGACGGTGCCGGGACGTGGGTGGCCGATACGTCGTGTCTCCAGGCGGGTGTCTAAGCGGGTGTCCGGGCCGGCGTGGAGACAGTGGGGGTGCCGTGTTCCGGGCAGACGGCGATGGCCGGCGTCCCGGGGTCGTCCGGGACCACGTTGACCAGCATGGGTCTTCGGCGGCGCAGCGCGGTGAACGTCAGCGTCCCCCCGGCGGGGCGGGCGTGGAAGTGCCGCCACAGCAGATGTGTCCTGCCGCAACCGGGAACGACCGAGGCGAGGTAGCCGAGGCGCGGGTCGTGCACGACCGCCGCGTCCCCCGCCCGCACCGGCGCGTCCCCCACCTTGGCGGCCTGGGCGAGGGACAGGCGTTCGACGACGCTGACCCGGACACCCGTCAGCTCCGGCAGGACCGCGTCCAGCGCGGCCCGTTCGCCCACCACGACCGCCCGCCCCGCCTCGGCGGCCAGCCGGAGCGCGGCGGCGTTCAGCGCGTGGCGGCGGCTCTCGTCAACGACCTTGGCGTCCGGCCCGAGCAGCACCCCGTACCTGGGGCCGCGCCAGGCGAACGGCGGCGCGGCCAGGGTGCGCCGGTCGAGCACCGCGGCACGCACCTCCAGCACGGGGGTCCGGCGCGGCACGCCCGCCAGGGCCAGCGCGTCCCGCAGGTCCGAGCCGTCGCCCGTCCACAGCGACGGCTCCCGGGAGGGGTCGAACGGCAGCGCGAACGGGCACAGCCGGAACAACTGGCCCGTCAGCGCGGCGGAGGGCGTGGGCTCGGGCTCGTCGAGGGCCCGGCCCGCCGCCACCCACTGGTCCCGGTAGAAGGGCACCCGCCGGAACGCCGTGGAGACGACGCGGCGGTAGGCCCGCTCCCAGCGCGTCGCCGAGAACTCAGCCCGCATCGACGCTGACCCGGACCAGGTCCTCGACGGCGGCCAGCACCCGCGCGACCTCGGCGGCCGACGCCCCGGAGGCCAGCACGTAGCCCAGCTTGGCCCGGCACTCCGTGTACGGCACGACCCGCTCGCCGGGCGAGGCGGTGACCACCACGTCGGCCACGCCGGGCAGCGCCAGCGCGTCCGGCAGGCCGTCCAGCGCCACGAGGGTGCCCGCGGAGGGGGAGCGGAGCATGCGGACGGACGCGTGCCTGGTCCACCGGGGCGAGAGCTCGGGGCGCTCGCCGATGGCCAGCAGGACGGCGGCCGCGACGGTGTCGACGCCGTACATGAGGCCGAGTGCCTCACCCATGCCGTTGCCGCCGATCCTGGCGCCCATCTCGATCAGCACGACGGTGTCGCCGGTGACGAAGAGGTCGAGGTTGAGGGGGCCGTCGGTGTAGCCGACCTCGGCGCAGACCAGTTCGAGCTGCCGCGTGACCTCGCGGGTCAGCGCCTCTTCGCGGGGGGCCATGTCGTGGCCGACGGCGACGACCTGGGGAGCCGCCACCACGCGGTCGCTGAGCCCCAGCAGGGCGACCCTGCCGTCCTGGAGGAACGCCTCACCGCACAGGTCCCGGCCGGTCACCAGCTCCTCGACGATCACGGTCGCCGTGGGGGAGACGGCGGCCGCGGCCTCGACGGCGGCGGCCAGCTCCGACGGGGCCGCGCAGACCGTGATCCCCCGTGAGCTGCCGGAGTCGACGGGCTTGACGATGACGGGGAAGGCGGGGCGAGCCGTGTCGCGCAGGACCTCGGCGGCGGTGCCGCTGACGTAGGCGGGCCCGCCGAGCCCCACCCGTGCGCAGACCTCCCGGAAGTACGCCTTGTCCACCGACGCCCGGAGCGCGGGAGCGTCCGGAGAGGCTCCGCCCGTGGCAGCCGAGAGCCCGCACGGCAGCCCGAGCCGCTCGGTCACCTCGACCAGGGAGGGGAGGTTGATGTCGGTTCCCGGGGCGAGCATGCCGACCACGTCGTCACGGCCGAGCAGCGCGGCCGTCACCGCCTCCACGTCACGGGTGCTGAGGTGCAGGAACTCGTCCGCCTCGCGCACTCCGGGCGCGTCGGCGCGCATGTCGACACAGATCGTGGCCAGCCCGAGCCGCCGGGCCGCCCGGAAGGAGCTGATCGTTCCGTCCGAGCCGCCCAGGATGACGAGTCGCTTCACGCCGTGGCCACCGCGCCGGGGACGTTCCAGTGGATGCCGCGGTTCTCGATGAACCAGTCCACGGTCCGGGCCATGCCCTCGTCGAGGGAGACGAGCGAGCTGGGCTCGATGCCCACCGACAGGAGCGTCTTGGTCTGGGCCGTGACGGCCGTGTCGGGCGTCTCTCCCGGCCGCATCGGCAGGTCGGCGATGGGCACGCGCGGGTAGCCGCGGGCCTCGCACAGGTCGATGACGAGCTCGGCGACCTCGCGGATGGTGGAGGACGAGGTGGGGCCGACCTCCACGACGTGGTCGAGCACCTCTCCGGCGGCGGCGGTCTCCAGGGCGGAGACGAGCGCCCGCGCCACGTCTCCGACCCAGACCATGTCCGAGACCTGGGTGCCGCCGCCGTACAGCTCGACGGGCATCCCGCTCAGCGCCCGGCAGACGACGGCGGGCGTGATCTTGCGGACCTTGCCGGGGGCGAACGGCGGTGCGGCCTGCTGGCGGGGGCCGTAGGCGTTGACGACCCGGACGTTGTTCACCCTCGTCCCGCGGTGGGCGTTGAACATGCGGACGAAACGCTCCACAGCCGTTTTGGAGATGGAGTAGCTGTTGTCCATCCAGTGATTGCCCACGCAGATGTAGACGCCGGGCAGGTCGTACTGGGCGACCGCTTCCAGGAAGTTGAGCCCGCCCATGAGGTTTGTCTCGGCGGCCGGACGCGGATTGGTGATGGTTTCCTGGGTGCCGAGAACGGCCGCTAAATGCACGATCGCATCACAATGGGCAGCTAATTCCGTCATGGTCGTGGCGTCCCGAATGTCGCCTCGCATGACCTCCCAGGGAAGGTCGCGTTCCGCGTGCCCCCTGTGATCGAACACAAGCGGAACGTGGCCGCGCGATGCGAGTTCCTCGCATACATACCGGCCGATGAATCCGTTTCCGCCGGTTACTCCAACCTTCATGCCGTCCCTTGTGTGTGAGTGCACGGTTTGTGGACGCGCATCAAGGGTGTCGGACGCGCACGACGTGATCACTGGAGACATATTCTGCGACAATCGTCACCAAACAACGCTTCGTATCCATCTTGTGATCATTTCGCCATCGAGGGCAACCGAGTGCACCTGGAAGTACTGGACCCCTGCCGCGACCCCGAGCCGCCAGGCTGGGAGGAGTTCCGGCAGGCCGAGGGCCTGACCGCCGTCTGGGCCTACGACGTCATCGCCGCGTCGTCCGAAGGATCATGGGCCCGTCCTCTGCTGGCGGTGTTCCGCGACGGCGGTCGCGTCACCGGCGTGGTCGGCGCCGTCTACCTCGGCCTGCGATTACCGAACTCCCATCGCGCCCCGCGCCGCCGCCGGGAGCCGATCCTGCTCGACGTCCGCCTGCCGGCCCACTCCAACGGGCCGACCTGGCACTTCGCCGGCGACCTGTCGCCGGAGACCCGCGCCCGGCTGCTCCGGCAGTTCGAGCGCGCGGCACGGCGCCACCTCGGATGGGGGCTCGCCGGCGTGGTGTACCGCATGGTGACCGACCCCTGCGTACCCCTCGTCGCCCGCCGGGGCGCGCTCACCCGGGAGTCTCCGGGCAGTACGGTCATGCCGTTGCGCTGGTCGTCGGTGGAGGGATGGCTCGGCTCCCTCAGCAAGAATCGCAGGAAGTCGCTGCGCCGCCAGATCGCGACCGTCGCCGGGGCCGCCGATCTGACCGTCCTGGAGGGCGGCGGGCAGACCGACCTGGACCCGGTGGAGATGGCCGAGCTGAATCTCCGGCACACGGCCCGGCTGGCGACCCGCCTCGACCCCCGGGCGCCGCTGCCCGCCGCCTACTTCGCCACCCTGCTCCGGCGCGACGACGTTCGCGTCATCTCCTATCGCGAGGGAAAGCGGCTCCTGGCCTTCGCGCTCGTCTACGACCATCCGACCTCCCCGGTGAGCGGGCCGTGGGCGGCGTTGCGGCCGGAGGAGGGCGGCCGCAAGGACCTTTACTTCGACACCCACGTGCGGATCGTCCGGCAGGCGATGGAAGCGGGCGTCAAGCAGGTGCTCTTCGGCCGGGGCCGGGTGGACGTCAAGCAGTCGATGGGCTTCGAGTACGTCCCGATGTCCGTCGTCGCCGTCCCCCGGTGGGCGATGGGATGAGCCTCACACTGCAGATCGTCGACCCGCGCGAGGACCCCGAGCCCGCCGACTGGGAGCGCCTGCGCACCGCGGCCGGCCAGTGCGTCACCTGGCGCTACGACCTGCTGCGGGCCTACGCCTGGGCCGCACAGGCGCCCGTCCTCCTGACGGTCCTGCGCGAGGACGGGGTCGCGGTCGGCGCCGTGTCGGCGTCCCTGCGCGGCCTCCGGCCCCGCAGAGGGCTCTACGCCGGCCGTCGCGACCCGGCGGGGATCCTCGACGTCCACGCGCCGGGCAACCGCTCCCAGAAGGGATGGTGGTTCGCCGGCGACCTCGATCCGGAACGGCGACGCGAGCTGCTGCGCGGCTACGTCAGCGGCGTCCGCCGGGAGCTGGGCGCGGGCTGGCGGAGCTTCGTGTGGCGGGAGGTGTCGCCCGGCGAGCCCGCGCTGCTGCCCGGCCGGGTCCGGGTCAACCTGCCGACCGAGCCGCTCGCCCGGCTGGCCACCCCACGGACCGGCATCGACGACTGGTACGCCCGGCTCGACCGCGCCCGCCGCGACTCGCTCAGGCGGCGCGCCAGGGGCTTCTCCGCCGATCCCGGCCTGTCGGTCCAGGTGGGGCCGGCCCGCGAGCTGGTCACCGGTTCGGAGGCCGCCGCGCTGCGCGCCGAGAACGACCTCAAACACCGCAACAGGCTCTTCCCGCTCGCCCCGCTGCCGCTGCCCTACCTCGAAGCCCTGGTCGGCGGCGACGAGGTCGTGGCGATCGCCTACCGCGACGGCGGCGGGCGGCTCCTCGGCCTGTCCCTGATCCTGGACCACCCCCGATGGCCGGTGTGCCTGAGCTGGGGCGCCCTCCCCCCGGAGGACGGCGGGCGCAAGCACCTCTACTTCGACGGCTACGTCCGGATGGTCGAGTGGGCCATCGGCGCCGGCAAGACCGGGCTGGTCCTCGGCAAGGGGCAGGCGGAGGCCAAGAGGGACCTCGGTGCGGAGCTCGTTCCCTCCTCCGCGCTGGCCGTACCGCTCTGACACCCCTCCGACCTTGGACACTCTCGTGACTTGCGTGCAATGCGGGCACCCGCATCCGTCGCTGATCAGGCGGCGCCTGCGGCCGGCCCGATACTCCTGCCGCTCCTGCGGCGCGGTGTTCCCGCCCGGCGCGATCCCCGCCGCGCACTCCGCCCCCGGCTCCGCCGTCGGCCCGGCCGCCGGCCGTGAGCCGCCCGCGGCGCCGCAGGGTGATCCGCTGGCGGCGTTCATGCCCGCCCGCATGGTCCGCTGGGTGCGCGAGGAAGCCGGGCAGGCACCGGTCCCCGACGCGCCGGACCGGGCCACGCTCGCGCGTTGGTACAAGGACTTCGACGCCCTCGTCGTCGCCGCCCGTACCTCGGCCGAGGCTCGGGCCGCCCTCGAACGGGTCAGCGAGGTCCCCCTCGACCTGCTGCCCGCGAGGCCCCCGGCCTTCTCCAAGGTGTGCGCCGCGCTGCACGCGACCTGCTACGACGCCGGGCTCGCCGCGTCCAGGCTGGCCGGGCAGGATCCGGTCCTCGTCGCCGAACGGGTCGGCCACCTACGCCGCTGGCTCGCCACCGCGGGCCGCTCCACCACCTGGCTGGAGGCGCCCCCGTCGCCAGCGCCCGCCGCCGAGTCGGTCGAGGAGCTGCTGAAGCCGCCCGAGTCGTTCACCACGGAGCAGGTCCGGGCCCTGTTCTGCGCGCTGTTCGGCGTGGACAAGGGGCCGTCGGTGCCGGGCGTGCGCGACCGGTTCGGCGACGACCGCATCCGCGAGGCCCTGCTCGCCTACCTGAGGACGGGCGCCCGTCCCCTGCGCGACGCCGTCGCGGCCGACCTGGCGGCCGATCCGGCAGCCGGCGCGGGCGCCCCGTGACCGCCGCCGCGTCCCACAGCATCGGCCCCCGTCGCCTGCTGACGCTGCTGGGCGGTCGCGCCACCTTCCGCCTCCTGCTGTACGGCTCCGCGGGCGTGCTGGTCGCCGCGTGGAGCCGCGAGGACTTCAACGCGTACGCGGCCGCGGTGGGTGCGGTGGGCTGGCTCTGCATGGTGGTCCAGTCGGGCCCGGAGAAGGCGGCGCTGACCCTCATCCCGCGGGCCCGCCGTACCCGTGACCACATCACCGGGATGCTGCGCGCCGTCGTCGCCCGCGGACCGCTGCCGTTCACCGCGGCGGCCGTGGCCGGACTCGTCCTCGCGCCGCACTCGACCGTCACGATCTACCTGCTGGCCGTCGCGTACTACGTCTCCCTCGGCTGCGGCATGCTCGGCGTGGCCCTGCACCGCGCCCTGGGCAGGTACACCCGGGACACCGCCCACTTCTCGCTCCTCGGCCTCGGCATGATCGGCATGGCCGGCCTGGCGTTCACCTCGCATCTCCGGCCGGCCGGATACCTGGCCGGGCTGCTGGTACTGGTCACGGTGCTGAACCTGGCCCTGCTGCGCGGGCTGCCGGCCGGGGCCCGGGACCGCCCCGAAGCGCGGACGGCCGGACCGCCGCGCCGGACGTTGCGCGGCATCGTGGCCGGCACGGTGATGCTGATGGGCGCGGTCGACGTGATGGGCAACGCCATGGTCGGCACGCTGTTCGTGGAGTTGTCGCTCACCTCCCACGCGGACCAGAGCGGCGACTTCTACATGATGATCCTCGTCTGGGGCTTCGCCACGTCCGTGATCTACACGCTGCAGCGGATCTACCAGCCCAGGCTGGCGCTGCGGACGGGCTCGTCCGGCGCCGGGCAGGTGCGCGAGCTCGCGCGGCGGGTCGCCCTGCTGTCCGTCTGGATCGGCGGCGCCTGGCTGGTGGTCGCGGGGACGGCCCTCGCCGGCGGACTGGCCGGGACCCGCTCGCTGGTCGCGCTCGGCGGACTGCTGGCCTCGCTGCTCCCCGTCAACGCGCTGGCGGGCTTCGCGGTCTTCCTGCTGGAGAACACCGGCAAGGCCGGGCTGCGCGCCTGCGCGAAGGCGGTCGTCATGTCCTGGGCCGTGGTGGCCGTGCTGGGCGCGCTGGTGATCCCGTTCGCGGGGGCGGCCGGTGCGGTGTACGCGCTCGGAGCGCAGGGCTTCGTCCTGGGAACGATGCTGGGGAGGCGGATGTGAAGACCGGGTTGACCGTGCTGGTGCCGTGCTTCAACGAGGGCGAACAGGTGGAGGTCGCCCACAGGGAGCTGGTCGGCGCGCTCAGGGAGATCGACGAGCTGGAGATCCTGTTCGTCGACGACGGCAGCACCGACGACTCCCTCGACCGGATCCGCCGCCTGGCGCGGACGGATCCGCGCGTGCGGTACCTGTCCTTCACCCGCAACTTCGGCATCGACGCGGTCATGGCCGCCGGGTTCCGGTACGCGGGCCAGCCGTGGACCGTCCAGTGCGACGCCGACCTCCAGGTGCCGCCCGAGGAGATCTGGACCCTGCTCGCCAAGGCCGAGGAGGGCTACGACGTGGTGTTCGGCGAGCGGCGTGGCCGGCGCGACCCGCTGGTCCGCAGGGGCGGCTCGGCGGCCCTGCACTGGGCGGCCCGGCGCGTCTTCGGCATCGACATGCCCAGGGGCGCCTCCACCTTCAGGCTGGTGCGCACCGGCGTGGCCCGCACGATCACCGACCTGCGGCTGCCCTGGTTCATCCCGGCGGTGCCGCTCGTCGGCGCCCGGTACGCGGTCGCGCCGGTCACGCACCGGCCCAGGACGGCGGGCCGCTCCCGGCTCCGCCTGGCCCGGCTGGCCGCGCACTCCTTCGAGCTGTTCTTCGGCTTCTCCTTACGACCGCTCAACGCGGTGTACGCGGCGGCCGTGCTCGGCGGCGCGCTCGCCCTGGCGCTCGCGGTGCCGGCGTACGCCGGTGCGGAGGCCGGGCACCTCGTCGCGGCGACCCAGCTCCTGCTCAGCGGGCTGAGCCTGGCGGCGCTGGCGCTGGTGGGACGCTACCTCCACCGGCTGCTTCGCGACACCGGACGCCTGCGGCCGTATTTCGTCCGGGACGCCAACCTGGCGCTGCGCCCCGAGGACACGCTCACCGGCGGCCTGCCCAGCCCTCCTCCTCCCGGCCGTGCCCCGGGCCTCGCGGCGGACGACAGCGTGCCGAGCCGGACGGGGAGGGAATGACCGGACGAACCGGGGGCGGCGGTCAGCCGATGACGCGCGCGAGGTCGAGGTCGATGTCCACCTCGAAGCCGATGAAGGTCTCCAGGCGCTTGCGGTGGATGCCGGTCGGGACGTACGCCTTGACGGCCGGCTCCAGCTCGAACGTGTAGACCACAAGCCGGTCGTCCGCTTCCTCGACGCGCCAGAAATGCTCGATGCCCGCCTGGGCGTACTTGGCGGGCTTGGTGGTGCGGTCCCGGTCGATCGACGCCTCCGAGGCCACCTCGGTCACCAGGTGGACGTCCTCGGGCATGAAGGTCCTGGCCGTCAGGGTGAGCGCCGGCCGGCGCACGACCAGGAGGTCAGGCCTGGGCCGCTGACGGTGATCGAGGGTGACGGTCATCCCCCGGGCGACGGCGAACTCACCGGGAACGGAGAGCGCCTGCTCCAGCAGCCGCACGGTCAGCATGTGGGAGCCGGTCTGCGACGGCATCCACACGAGCGCGCCGTCGATCAGCTCCACACCCCGGGGCACGTCCTGCGGAAGCCGGTCGAGCATGTCGGCGGTCCAGCCGCCCGGCGGGCCGGGGTACGACCACTCCGGAAGCTCGTCCACCGCCCGCCCCTCTCTGGCCACCCGTCGTGGTGAGGATGCCACGGAGCGCGGTCGTCAGGAGTGGTCTTCGCGTCGTTCCGTGGAGCGGCGGTAGAGGTGGTCGATCTCGTCCAGCGGGTCCGGGACGCCGCGGCGCGCCTCGATCTCCAGGTCCGTGCGGACGTGCAGGTCGTCGATGCCGGCCGAGGCGTGCTGGACCTGGTGGCCGAGCAGGTCGGCGCGGATGCGGGCGCACATCGCCGTCAGCTTCGCCTGGTGCTCCCGGAGCTTGCCGAGCGTGACGTGGTCCACGTACGCGGACACGCGCAGCTGCTGGGCGTACATGCCGAGCTGGGCGTCGTGGACGTCGGCCTGCCGTGACAGGTCGGCGAGGAGCTGCGGCAGGTCGCCGAGGCCCCAGCCCTGCTGCTGGGCGGTCTGCACCGCCTGGCGGGTCAGCGACACCTCGCGCCGCAGGTCCAGCCGGAGCCGCTCGACCTCGGCCGCCTCGCCGGCGCCCATGGCGTTGACGTGGGTGGTCAGCCGGGTCGTCGCCTGCTTCGCCGTGACCGCGGCCCTGCGGCCCAGCTTGACCAGGAAGTACACGCCGACACCGGTCACCAGCAGCAGGAAGGCCAGGATCGCCAGCACGATGATAAGGACCTCGCCGATCGTGTCCACCTCCCGCTCGCGGTTCTCCCTTCGAGGATAGTGCGCCGGAGGCGCGGACGAGGAAAAGAGGCGCAGCGGATAACCAAGCAAGCCCTTGATTGGCGACCGGAGGCTGTGGTTCAGTCCTCGTAGCCCGGCGGGGTCGACGGGAGAGCGGACGCGAGGAGGCGGGCCCGTGCCGTACACGACGGTCGAGACGGACCAGGGCGCGGTCAGGCTGTTCCACACCGACGACGGGGCGGGCGCGGGGCCGCCGCTGCTGCTCGTCCACGGATGGGGCGCCGACTCCCACCAGTGGTCCTGGCACATCGACGCGCTCGCCGCCGAGCACCGCGTGATCGCGGTGGACCTGCGCGGCCACGGCTACTCGTCGGTCCCCGCCGAGGGGAACACCCCGCGCGCCATGGCCGGGGACCTGGTCGCGCTGCTGGACGCCCTGGGCGTGCCCGAGGCGATCGTCGTCGGGCACTCCATGGGCGGCCAGATCGCCTCCATCCTCGCCGTCGAGCATCCGGACCGGGTCGCCGGCGTCGTCGCCGTCGACCCCGGGTACGGCATCAGCCCCGAGGTCGCGCGCGGGTTCCCCCGGACGATCGCCGGACTGCGCGGCGAGAACGCGACCGAGGTCGCCGTGCGGCTCGACCGGTGGTGCACGAACGCCGCCACGCCCGCCGTCATCCGGCGCTGGCACCGGCGCAGGCTGTACGGGATGCCCCCGCACGTGCTGGCGCAGGCGTTCGAGGCCATGTTCGCGCTGCCCGGGTCGATGGGGGTCAGGCCGCACAGCGACGAGTACCTGGCCCGCCGGCACTGCCCCGTGCTGTCGATCTGGGCCGATCCGGCCAGGGCGCTCTGGGAGGCGGGGCTGCTCAAGCATCCCGGGTCGAAGGTCGTCTGCTGGGAGGGCTCCAGCCACCGGCTGCACGAGGAGCGGCCCGCGGAGTTCGTGGAGGTCGTGAGGGGGTGGGCGCGGGAGATCGTCGCCGGCCACCTGTGACCACGGGATCGCCGCGGAGACGGAGCCGGGAAGAGCGGTCCGGAACGGGCGGGGGAGCGTGTGGGCGCCGGGGCGGGGGCCACGGGGCGCCCACACGGGTCCTCCCTTGAATCCGCACGGCGATCGTACGAGCGGGCGAGCCCGCGGCGCGTCATCCCGGCGGGGGAGCGTCCATCAGCCCGCGGGATGACGCGCGAGCGGCCTTCCGGCGTGCCCGGACCCGCCGGGCCTTGCGGACGCCCCACCAGCCCACCAGCGCGAACAGCAGCACCCCGATGATCACCAGCACGGGCGCGAACACGGCGACCAGGCTCATCCCGAGCGATCCCGCGTCCTCCACGGTGCTGACCACGGGGGCGCCCACCCCGGCCGTGCCCGCGTTGATCACCGGGCGGGCGGCGGCCTTCAGGGCGTGCACGGCCAGGGCCAGCACGATGCCGAGCAGCCACCCGGCCCACGGGTTGTCGGCCATCCAGGTGGAGTGGTCCAGCTCGGCCGCGGCGCTGGTGGCGCTGAACACCACGCCGCCCGCCGCGGGCCGTACCACGGTCTGGATCATGTCGTTGACCGTGTCGACCGCCGGCACCTTGTCGAGCACCATCTCGGCGACGAGGAGCACGGCGATGACGGCGAGCACCCCCCAGTTGGACAGCCAGGAGTAGCCGTCGGGCAGCTTCACCGCGTCGGTGACGTTGGCGAGCACCCCCACCACGAGCAGCGGGATGTAGGCGTTCAACCCGGCGGCCGTCGACAATCCGAGCCCTGTCAGAGCAGCGAGCATGGATACAGTCTGCCCCGCGGACCCGCCTCGCGGCGGGCCCGGAGCGCCGCGGAGAGCGGGACGGCCGGGCCCGGCGGGGTCAGCCGGACAGCCGGCCGAGCCGCTCCACCGCGTCCGCGAACTCGCTGACCATGGCGTACACCACCTCGCGCGCCGGCCGCACCTGGTCGAGCTGGCCCACGACCTGGCCGACGAAGTAGTTGGCCAGATCCAGCGCCCCCGGCTCGCCCCGCTCGGCGGCGGCGCCGATGCGGGCCATCGCCGACTCGGCGACGAGCAGTTGCAGCGGCATGCCCAGCGGGCCGGGGCTCTCCTGGCCGGAGTCCCACTCGTCGGTCCACGCCGACCTGAGCTGGCGGGCCGGCTTGCCGGTGCGGGAGCGGGAGCGCACGGTGTCGAGCGAGGACGCGGCCAGCATCTTGCGCTTGACCGCGGGCGCCGTCTCCGCCTCCTCCGTGGTCAGCCAGACCGAGCCGCACCACACGCCCTCGGCGCCCAGCGCCAGGGCGGCGGCCATCTGCCGCCCGGAGGCGATCCCGCCGGCCGCCAGCACGGGCACCGGCCCGACCGCGTCCACGACCTGGGGCACCAGCACCATCGTGGAGATCTCACCGGTGTGCCCGCCGGCCTCCGTCCCCTGCGCCACGATGAGGTCGGCGCCCGCCGCCACCTGCCTGCGCGCGTGCTCCACCGTGCCGACCAGCGCCGCGACCGGCACCCCGGCCGCGCGCGCCTTCTCGACCAGCTCGGGAGGCGGCGGGCCGAGCGCGCTGGCGACCAGGCCGACGGGGTGCTTCAGCGCCACGTCGATCAGCCCGGTCGCGCCCGCCGCGGTCACCCGCCGGCCGAGCTCGTCGGGCGACCCGATCCCGGGCCCGCCGATGGGCCCGCCGGACCCGCCGACGCCGTACTTGGACATCAGGTGCGTGACGAAGTCGCGGTGCCGCTCGGGGACGGCGTCGGCCAGCCGCGCCTCGGCGTCGAGCGCCGACGCGTCGACCTTGCCGGGCAGCAGCACGTCCACGCCGTACGGCCGGCCGCCCACCCGCTCGTCGAGCCAGGTGAGCTCGGTGTCGAGCTGCTCGGGCGTGTACGCGATGGCGCCGAGCACGCCGAAGCCGCCGGCGTTCGTCACCGCGGCCACGACGTCGCGGCAGTGGCTGAAGGCGAACAACGGGAACTCGACGCCCAGACGCTCGCAGATGGCGGTGCGCATGGATCGACGCTAACCGTCAGAACGATGTTCGGTCCAGCCCCGGGTGATCCGGCGGCGTCACCAGGGTCGCGCCCGGGTGATGCGGCGCCGCCGAAGTTCCGTCGGCCGCGCCGGGCGCGTGCCAGCCGAGCTCCGGGCTGTACCCGCGCACCAGCCGCGCCGGCACCCCCGCCACCACGCTGTGGTCCGGGAACTCGCCCCGCACCACCGCGCCCCCGGCCACCACGCACTGCCGCCCGAGCCGCGTGCCCGGCAGGATGATCGCCCCGGCCCCCAGCCAGGAGCCCGCGCCGATCGAGACCGGGCTGTTGCGCGGCCACTGCCGCCCGATCGGCACCTCCGGGTCGTCGTAGACGTGGTTCTGGTCGGTGATGTAGACGTACGGGCCCGTGAAGACGTCGTCGCCGATGTCGATCGACTGGTGGGCCACGATGTGCGAGCCCCGGCCGATCGAGCAGCCGCCGCCGATCCGCAGGACCGAGCCGGGCCCCAGCTCCACGCCCGGCATCATGCCGCACGACAGCGACACCCGCTCGCCCACGAGTGTGTGGTCGCCGACCTCGATCCACCGCTCGCCGAAGATCGCCCCGGGCGGGAAGGCGATCTTCGCGCCCTCGCCCAGCCTGCGGAACCGATGCCCCGCGGGACTCGCCGCGGTGATGGCCCCGGCGTCGCGGATCGCCGTGTAGGCACGGTGGATGAGCGTGCCCAGTGCCCGCCGTACGCATGACATAGCGCCCAAAGTTACCGCTAGGTCATACCGTTCGGGCATGTCGGGGACGTTGTTTGATATCCTGAGAGCCCGTGGACAGTTCGGCCACGCCTCGAGCCACGGGAGCCCCTTTGCGCAGCGCATCGCAAACCAAGCATCTGTTCGTCACCGGCGGTGTCGCCTCAAGTCTCGGCAAGGGGCTCACGGCGTCCAGCCTCGGCCGCCTGCTCAAGGGGCGAGGTCTACGGGTCACCATGCAGAAGCTCGACCCCTACCTCAACGTCGACCCCGGCACCATGAACCCGTTCCAGCACGGCGAGGTCTTCGTCACCGACGACGGCTCCGAGACCGACCTCGACGTCGGCCACTACGAGCGGTTCCTCGACACCGACCTGCACGGCTCGGCCAACGTGACCACCGGCCAGGTCTACTCCAACGTCATCGCCAAGGAGCGGCGCGGCGAGTACCTCGGCGACACCGTCCAGGTCATCCCGCACATCACCAACGAGATCAAGGACCGCATCCGGGGCATGGCCGGTCCCGACGTGGACGTGGTCATCACCGAGGTGGGCGGCACGGTCGGCGACATCGAGTCGCTGCCCTTCCTGGAGGCGGTCCGCCAGATCCGGCACGAGGTCGGCCGCGACAACGTGTTCTTCCTGCACGTGTCGCTGCTGCCCTACATCGGGCCGTCCGGCGAGCTCAAGACCAAGCCCACCCAGCACAGCGTGGCCGCGCTGCGCAGCATCGGCATCCAGCCCGACGCGATCGTGCTCCGGTCCGACCGGGCGGTCCAGACCGCGATCAAGCGCAAGATCAGCCTGATGTGCGACGTGGACGAGGACGCCGTGGTCTCCGCCATCGACGCCGCCTCCATCTACGACATCCCCAAGGTGCTCCACGCCGAGGGCCTCGACGCGTACGTGGTGCGCCGGCTCGGCCTGCCGTTCCGCGACGTCGACTGGAAGGAGTGGGACCAGCTCCTGCGGCGCGTCCACCGCCCCGCCAAGGAGGTCACGATCGCGCTGGTCGGCAAGTACATCGACCTGCCCGACGCGTACCTGTCGGTCACCGAGGCGCTGCGCGCCGGCGGGTTCGCCAACGACGCCCGCGTCAACATCCGCTGGGTCAAGAGCGACGACTGCGAGAGCCCCGAGGGCGCGGCGCGCGAGCTCGACGGCGTCGACGGCGTGCTGATCCCCGGCGGGTTCGGCGTGCGCGGCATCGAGGGCAAGATCGGCGCGATCCGCCACGCCCGCGAGCACAAGATCCCGCTGCTCGGCATCTGCCTCGGCATGCAGGGCATGGTCATCGAGGCCGCCCGCAACCTGGCCGGTGTCGCCGAGGCCAACTCCGCCGAGTTCGACCCCGACACCAAGCACCCGGTCATCTCCACGATGGCCGACCAGGAGGACGTCGTCGCCGGCGAGCGCGACATGGGCGGCACCATGCGGCTCGGCGTCTACACCGCCAAGCTCGGCGAGGGCACGCTGGCCCGTCAGCTCTACGGCGGCAAGGCCAAGGCCGACGAGCGTCACCGCCACCGCTACGAGGTCAACAACGCCTACCGGGACCAGCTGGAGAAGGTCGGCCTGGTGTTCTCCGGGCTGTCGCCCGACGGCCGCCTGGTCGAGTACACCGAGCTGCCGGTCGACGTCCACCCGTTCTTCATCGGCACCCAGGCCCACCCGGAGTTCCGGTCCCGGCCCACGCGGGCCAACCCGATGTTCAAGGGCCTGATCGCCGCCTCGCTCGTCTACGCCGACAGTCGCGTCACCTCCAAGGTCGCCAAGTGAGGGTCGAGGACGCGCCCGAGGCGTGGGAGGTCGTCTCCTCCACCGAGCGGTTCAAGGGCCGGGTGTTCGACGTCGTCACCGACGGCGTCCGGATGCCCGGCGACGAGGTCGCCGACCGCGACTACGTCCGCCACGTCGGCGCGGTCGCGGTGGTCGCCCTCGACGCCGACGACCGGGTCCTGATGATCCGCCAGTACCGCCACCCGGCCCGCAGACTGCTGTGGGAGCTGCCCGCCGGCCTGCGCGACGTCGAGGGCGAACCCCTCGCCGAGACCGCCGCGCGGGAGCTGGCCGAGGAGGCCGGCCACCGCGCCGCCACCTGGCACACGCTGGTCGACCTGCTCACCTCGCCCGGCATGACGGACGAGCGCATCCGCGTCTTCCTCGCCCGCGACCTGACGCCCATCCCCGAGGAGGAGAACGGCTTCGTCCCCCGGCACGAGGAGATCGGCATGCCGGTCGAGTGGGTGCCGCTGCCCGACGCCGTCGAGCACGCGCTCATGGGGATGATCCACAATGCACCGGCCGTGGCCGGTATCCTCGCCGCGTACGCGGCATCGGTCGAGGGCTTCACCGGTTTGCGCCCCGCCGACGCCCCTGAGGCGTGACGGAAGGACCGAGTCGTGGAGGCGGTGCTCTCCAGCTACCTCGCCCATCTGGCGGTGGAGCGGGGTCTGGCTGCCAACACGCTGGCCTCCTACCGCCGTGACCTGAGCCGCTACGTGGACTACCTGCGCTCGCGCGGGCGCGCCGCGCTCGGCGAGGTGGCCGAGGACGACGTCCTCGGCTTCCTCGCCGCGCTGCGCGAGGGCGACGGCGAGCACCCCGCCCTCGCGGCCGCCTCGGCCGCGCGGGCGGTGTCCGCCGTGCGCGGGCTGCACCGCTTCGCGCTGCGCGAGGGCGTCACCGCCCACGACCCGGCCCACCAGGTGCGCCCGCCGCGCCAGCCCCGCAGGCTGCCCAAGCCGATCGCCGTCGACCAGGTCGAGCGGCTCATCGCCGCCTCCGGCCCCGACGGCGCGCCCCTGACCCTCCGCACCCGCGCCCTGCTGGAGGTCCTGTACGGCACGGGCGCGCGCATCGACGAGGCCGTGGGCCTGGCCGTCGACGACCTGGAGGACGACCAGGTGCGGCTGCGCGGCAAGGGCGGCCGCACCCGCGTCGTGCCGCTCGGCCGCTACGCCCGCTCCGCGCTCGACGCGTACCTCGTCAGGGCCCGCCCCGCGCTGCTCGCCCACGGCCGCGGCACCCCCGCGGTGTTCCTCAACGCGCGCGGCGGGCGCCTGACCCGGCAGGGCGCCTGGGAGGTGCTCCAGGCCGCCGCCGAGCGAGCCGGACTCCACGGGATATCCCCGCACGTTCTCCGGCATTCCTTCGCAACCCACCTCATCGACGGGGGCGCCGACGTTAGGGTGGTGCAGGAGCTGCTCGGCCACGCCTCGGTGACGACCACCCAGGTCTACACCCTGGTCACGGTCGACAAGCTCCGTGAGGTGTACGCCGCCGCGCACCCCCGCGCCCGGCAGTGATCTATAGTCTTTTGCGGCGTGCCACGGTTCGGCGTGCCGCCTTGCCGCGTTTAGTGATGACGCCATAGTGTCCGTCCGGACGGTCCGGTTCGGGATCGTCAGGGAGGTTCGAGCTGGTGACTGTGAAGACCAACGGTTCGACCCCGGGGACCCCCGACAACCCCTGGGGTGACACGAAGACCGACACGCCTTCCACCGGCGTGAACCTGGGCCCCACCAGGCGCCCGCGCCCGGTGTTCCCGGAGCCCGTGCCGCCGGAGGTCCACGGGCCGGCGCGGGTCGTCGCGATGGTCAACCAGAAGGGCGGGGTCGGCAAGACCACCACCACCATCAACCTGGGCGCCGCGCTCGTCGAGTACGGCCTCAAGGTCCTGCTCGTCGACTTCGACCCGCAGGGCGCCCTGTCGGTGGGCCTCGGCATCAACCCGCTGCAGCTCGACCTCACGGTCTACAACCTGCTGATGGAGCGCAACATCACCGCCGAGGACGTGCTGCTGGAGACCGGCGTCGAGGGCCTCGACCTGCTGCCCAGCAACATCGACCTGTCGGCCGCCGAGGTCCAGCTCGTCACCGAGGTCGCCCGCGAGCAGGTGCTCGGCCGCGTGCTCAAGCCGCTGCTGCCGCACTACGACGTGTGCCTCATCGACTGCCAGCCGTCGCTCGGCCTGCTCACCATCAACGCGCTCACCTGCGCCCACGGCGTCATGGTGCCGCTGGAGTGCGAGTTCTTCGCGCTGCGCGGCGTCGCCCTGCTCATGGACACCATCTCCAAGGTCCAGGAGCGGCTCAACGAGGACCTCGAGATCGAGGGCCTGCTGGCGACCATGTACGACGCCCGCACCCTGCACGGCCGCGAGGTGCTCGCCCGCGTCGTCGAGGCGTTCGGCGACAAGGTCTTCCACACGGTGATCAACCGCACCGTGCGCTTCCCCGACGCCACCGTCGCCGGCGAGCCGATCACCACCTTCGACCCGTCCTCCCTCGGCGCCAGCGCCTACCGTGAGCTGGCCCGCGAAGTGCTCTCGCGCTGGCCCGCGCCTGCCACAATGGCCAGGTGACGTCAGAGCGGGGGAGCGCCGTCCACGACGGGGACCAGGCCGCGAAAGCCGGGTTCCAGGTCCACCTGGACGTCTTCGAGGGACCGTTCGACCTGCTGCTGGGGCTGATCGCCAAGCACAAGCTGGACATCACCGAGGTGTCCCTGTCCCAGGTCACCGACGAGTTCATCGCCTACATCCGCTCGCGCGGCCCCGAGTGGGACCTCGACCAGACCAGCCACTTCCTGCTGGTCGCGGCCACCCTGCTCGACCTCAAGGCGGCCCGGCTGCTGCCCTCCGGCGAGGTCGAGGACGAGGAGGACCTCGCGCTGCTGGAGGCCCGCGACCTGCTGTTCGCCCGGCTGCTCCAGTACAAGGCGTACAAGGAGGTCGCCAAGGTCCTCGCCGCCCGCATGGCCGACGAGGCGCTCCGCTTCCCGCGCGCCGTGCCGATGGAGCCCCGCTTCGCCGAGCTCCTGCCGGAGCTCATCCTCGGCATCGGCCCCGAGCAGCTCGCGAAGATCGCTGCCAGGGCGTTCACCCCCAAGCCGCCGCCCACGGTCGGCGTCGGCCACATCTACCAGCCTTTGGCCAGCGTCCGGGAGCAAGCCGCTATCCTGGTCCAGCGCCTCAGGCGCATGCGCCGGGCCACCTTCCGGGCCCTGGTCGCCGACTGTGACGGCACCTTCGAGGTCATCGCCCGCTTCCTGGCCGTCCTGGAGCTGTTCCGCGAGTCGGCGGTCAGCTTCGACCAGGTAGAGCCGCTGGGCGACCTGCACGTCACCTGGACGGGCAGCGACGAGGGCGACGTCGCGGTGGGCGACGACTACGAGGAGAGCGCGCGAAGCGCGGAGAGCGCGGAGAAGGCTGCTGATGACTGACGACCGCCCCGGCGAGCACCCGGACGACCAGCCGGACGATCGGCCGGACGATCGGCTGCGGGACCACTCCGGCGGGCCGATGGACGCCCGCGCCGACGACGGGCCGCCCCAGCCGCGCAGGTCTCCGGAGACGCCGCTGCCGGCCTGGATGACCCTGCCGGGCTCCCTCGCCGCCCCCCAGCCCCGCACCCCGGCCCCCGCCTTCGACCCGGCCCCCGAGCCTGACCCGGACCCTGTCTACGACCCGTCCCCCGAGCCTGGCCCGGGCCCTGTCTACGACCCGTCCCCCGAGCCTGGCCCGGCCCCTGAATCCGACGCGGCCCCCGTCTTCGACCCGGCCCGCCAGCCCGACCCGGCCCCCGAGCCGTTCGCCGGCATGTCGGCCGTGGACGAACCGTGGGACGAACCGGGTCCTCCCCTGGGTGGGGGCCCGGAGGAGGAGGCGGGGGAGGACCCGGACGGCGGGCCCGCGCCGAGCCTCAGCGCCGCGCTCGAAGCCATCCTCATGGTCGTGGACGTCCCCGTCCCCGAGGTGACGCTGGCCCAGGTGCTCGAACGCCCCACCCACGAGGTGGCCGCCGCCCTCAGATCGCTGGCGGCGGAATACACCGAAGCCGGACGGGGTTTCGATCTGAGAGAGGTCGCAGGAGGCTGGCGGTATTACACGCGTGCCGACTGCGCGCCGCTGGTCGAGCGGTTCGTCCGCGACGGCCAGCAGACGCGGCTGACCCAGGCCGCGCTCGAAACACTCGCGGTCGTGGCCTACCGGCAACCGGTGAGCCGCGCCCGTGTCGCCGCCGTACGCGGTGTCAACAGCGACGGCGTCATGCGGACGCTCGTCGCACGGGGGCTGGTCGAAGAGGCCGGCACCGACCCGGAGAGCCAGGCAGTGCTCTACCGGACAAGCTCATACTTCCTTGAACGTCTGGGACTCAAAGACCTCAGCGAGCTCCCCGAGCTGGCTCCGTTCCTCCCGGACGACGTGGAAAACCTCGAGGAGACAACAAAGTGATCAACAGGCGCAGCACCCCGTCCGGTGATGGACGCGGTCGAGGACGCACCGGCGGCTCCACCGGCCGCGGCGGGCGTCCCGCCTTCCGCTCCGACGACTCTCGCGGCGGTTCCGGCCGCGACTCCCTTCGCGCCGACCGCGGCGGCACCCGCGCCCGGTACGGCGACTCCACCTCCCGCGACCGCACCGGCGGCGACCGCGGCGGCTTCCGCTCCGAGGGCCGCGAGGGCGGCGCCCGGCCGGAGGGCCGCGACAGCGGCTTCCGCAGCCGTGAGGACGGCTTCCGCCCCGACCGGCGCGACTCCGACCGGCGCGACTCCGGCAGCCGTGACTCCGGCAGCCGTAACTCTGGCGGCCGTGACTCCGGGGGCCGTGACTTCGGCAGCCGTGAGTCCGGGGGCCGTGACTTCGCCCGGCGCGACTCGGACCGGGGTTTCTCGGACCGCCGCGACGATCGTGGCGGTTGGCGTTCGGACCGCCGCGATGACCGTGGTGGTTTCCGTTCCGACCGTGGCGACGACCGTCCGGGCCCCCGCTCGGCCGGCCGCGACGACCGTGGCGGTTTCCGTTCGGACCGCCGGGATGACCGTGGTGGTTTCCGCTCCGACCGTGGCGACGACCGTCCGGGCCCCCGCTCGGCCGGCCGCGACGACCGCGGCGGCTTCCGTTCCGACCGCCGCCCCACGGACCGTGGCGGCTACGGCGACCGTTCCGGTTCCGGCGACAGGCCGCGTTACGGCGACAGGTCCGGTTCCGGTGACAGGCCGCGTTACGGCGACCGGCCCGGTTCCGGTTCCGGCGACAGGCCCCGTTACGGCGACAGGTCCGGCTCCGGCGACAGGTCCGGTTACCGCGACAGGCCGGGCTACGGCGGCGGCCACCGAGACGACTCCCGCACCGACGCCCGTGCCGAGTCCCGCACCGACTCCCGCGGGGACTCCCGTCCCGGGTTCCGGGCCGATCGCAGCGGCCGGCGCGACGACTCCGCTTCTTCCACCCGCGCCCGCTTCGGCCGCCGTGACGAGCCGCGCGGCTCCCGCGGCGGTTTCGAGACCATCGGCCGTCCCACCTCGGGAGGCCGTCCCACCTCGGGGGGCCGTCCCTCGTACGGCGGCCGGCCCGCGGGCGGCGGCGCACGGCGAGACGGCCAGGGCGGCTACGGCGGCCAGGGCGGCTACGGCGCCGGCCGTGGCTCCCAGGGGACGGGCAGGACCGGCCAGCCGGCCGACCGTGGCGGCGACGCGCCGCGCGACCGGTTCAAGACGGCCCGCCAGCCCCTGCGCGACCGCAACTTCTACCCCGAGGGCTACACCGACGAGCGCGACACCACCGAGGTCCCCGACGGCGTGCGGCTGCAGAAGGTCCTCGCCCAGGCGGGCGTGGCCAGCCGCCGCGCCTGCGAGGAGATGATCGGCGACGGCCGCGTCACCGTGAACGGCCAGGTCGTGCGGAGGTTCGGCGCCAAGGTCGATCCCGCCGCGCAGGTCATCCACGTCGACGGCAAGCGCATCCCGACGGCCCCCGACCTCGTCTACTACGCGCTGAACAAGCCCATCGGCGTCGTGTCCACCATGAGCGACCCCCAGGGCCGCCCGTCCCTGGCCGACTACGTCGAGGAGCTGGCCCCGCGCCTGTTCCACGTGGGCCGGCTCGACACCGAGACCGAGGGCCTGCTGCTGCTCACCAACGACGGCGAGCTGGCCAACCGGCTGACCCACCCCAGTTACGGCGTCCTGAAGAAGTACTGGGCCAAGGTGCCGGGTCCCATCCCGCGCGACCTCGGCCGCAGGCTCCGGCAGGGCATCGAGCTGGAGGACGGCCTGGTCAAGGTGGACGGCTTCACGATCGTGCAGGAGCACGGCCAGCAGGCGCTGGTCGAGGTCGTGCTGCACGAGGGCCGCAAGCACGTGGTGCGGCGCCTGCTGGAGGTGGCCGGCCACCGGGTCATCGACCTGGCCAGGATCGAGTTCGGGCCCGTCAAGCTCGGCCGTACCAAGCCCGGCACCATCCGCGCGCTCACGCTGAAGGAAGTGGGCGAGCTGTACGCAGCCGTGAAGCTGTAACCTGATCAGAACGCAGGAGCCCGTGCGGAGGTCCGCACGGGCTCCACCGCTTATAGAGGGGACGGATCACAATGGTGCGGGCGATCCGCGGGGCGATCCAGGTGGACGCCGACAGCCGTGACGCGATCATCGAGGGGACGACCGAGCTCGTCGCCGCGCTGATGGAGCGCAACCAGCTCACCACCGACGACGTGATCAGCGTGCTGTTCACCGCCACACCCGACCTGACGGCCGAGTTCCCGGCGCTGGCGGCGCGTAAGCTGGGCTTCCATGAGGTGCCGCTCATCTGCTGCACCGAGATCGGTGTGCCGGGCGCGCTGCCCCGCGTGGTACGCCTCATGGCGCACGTCGAGACGGACAAGCCGCGCTCGGAGATCCAGCACGTCTACCTGCGCGGCGCGATCGCCCTGCGCCAGGACATCGCCCAGTAGCGACGCCCTCCCACCGGCCCGGATCACCCGGAACACGACCCAGGACATCGACATGGCCTCCGAACTCCGCACCGTGCTCGTCGTCGGCACCGGTCTCATCGGCACCTCCGTGGCGCTGGCGCTGCGCGGGCACGGGGTTCGCGTGCTGCTCTCCGACCGCGACCAGGGCGCGATGCGCCTGGCGCGCGAGCTGGGCGCGGGCGAGGAATGGCAGCCCCAGCCCGCGACGGCCGCCGGCGCGGGCGGCGCGGACGGCGTGACCGGCGCCGGGAGGGTGGATCTCGCGGTGATCGCGGTGCCGCCCGCTCATGTCGCCACCGAGCTGCTCGCCCTCCAGCGGGCCGGCGCCGCCACCCACTACACCGACGTGGCCAGCGTCAAGGCCGTCCCCATCGACGGGGCCCGCCGGCTCGGCTGCGACCTGGGCGCGTACGTCGCCTCCCACCCGCTGGCCGGGCGGGAGAGGTCCGGTCCGGGGGCGGCGCGGGCCGACCTGTTCCTGGGCCGGCCCTGGGCGCTCTGCCCCACCCCGGAGAGCTCCCCGGAGACCAGGGCCGCGGTGCTGCGCCTGGTGGAGCTGTGCGGGGCCAACCCCGTCGAGGTACACGCCGACGACCACGACCGGGCCGTCGCCGTGGTGTCCCACGCGCCCCACGTGACCGCCTCGGCCGTGGCGGCCCGCCTGGCCGACGCCTCCGAGGTGGCGCTCGGGCTGGCCGGGCAGGGCGTGCGCGACGTCACCCGGATCGCGGGCAGCGACCCCGGACTGTGGCTAGGCATCCTGGCCGGCAACGCGGCGCCCGTCGCCGAGGTCCTGGAGGCGGTCTCGCGCGACCTGTCCGAGGCGGCGTCCGCGCTGCGCGCCCTGGCCGGCGGCGACGGCACCGCCTCCGGCGAGATCACCCAGCTCCTCAAGCGGGGCGTCGCGGGCCACGGGCGCATCCCGGGCAAGCACGGCGGTCCCGCCTCCTCCTACGTGATGGTCCAGGTCGTCATCGGCGACCGTCCCGGCCAGCTCGCCAAGCTGTTCCAGGTGTGCGACGAGGTCGGCGTCAACGTCGAGGACGTGCGGCTGGAGCACGCGCCGGGCCTGCCGCTGGGCATCGCCGAGGTGTCGGTCCAGCCGGACGCGGCACCGGTCCTCACCCGGGCCCTGCACGAGCGGGGCTGGCAGGTCCCCTGACCGGGTCGCCCGGCCCTCCGGGCGGCCGTCTTGCCGTACCCGGACGGCCTGTGGGTCAGGAGACGTAGCGGCGGGCCCGCGAGGTGGCCTGGGCCCGCTCCAGGCTCGCCAGGCGGACCTCCACCCGCTCGGGGACCCTGCGGCGTTCGGCGAGCACCCACGGCAGGCCGCGCAGCGCGTCCAGGGCCGCGAGCGCGGAGACGCGGTCGTGCGGCACGGTCCGCGCCAGGTGCAGCGTGCGGCGCACCGCCGCGCGCACCGGGCGGCGCAGCCAGGTGAACCAGAGCGTGTTGCGCAGCCCCACCCGCCTGCGGGCGTGGGCGTCACGGTTCCTGGACGCCTCGTGGTGGACGGTCAGCTCCTCCAGATAGCACAGCTCCCAGCCGGCGGTCGCCAGGTCCACGGCCAGCAGCTCCTCCTCGCCGCCCAGCCACAGCCGCCGCGAGAACCCGCCGCACTGCAGGAACGCGTCCCGGCGCAACACCGACGCGCCCGCCAGGAAGCTGCCCAGCGCCGGTCCGGGGAGCCAGGACGGGCCGCGTACGGGGGAGTCGCGCAGCTCCGGCACGATCGGGTCCTCCCGGCCGCCGGGCTCGGCGAGGATGCGGGCCGTGACGACCGCCAGGCGCGGGTGCGCGTCGAGCACGTCGGCGGCGCGGGCCAGCGAGCCGGGCTCCCACCAGGTGTCGTCGTCGGCGAACGCCACGTACGGCGTGTCCAGCCGCTCCACGCCGATGTTGCGGCCGACGGCGCCCAGGTTCTCGCGCAGCGCCACCACGTCCGCCCGGGGGTACGCGGCGGACACGGCCTCGGCCGTGCCGTCGTCCGAGCCGTTGTCGACCACCACGACCTTCGGGCGTTCGGGGAGGGCGAGCAGCCGGCCGACGGACCTGAGCACCTCCTCGCGCCTGTTCCAGGTGATGACGACGGCGCCGACCCGCGCGTCCGCCGCCGCGCACCCCCGGCCGTCTCCGGTTCCGGTCGCGTGCTCCCTGCTCTTCCAGGGGCCCGGCGGGCGTTCGTCGTCTTCTGGCCCCGGCGCGTGGCGCGGGCTCATCGGCGGTCCTCCAGCAGCCGGCGGGCCCGCTCGACCGCCGGGGGCAGCGCGCGCCGCTGTGCCAGCGCCAGCGGCAGC